>JBBQJM010000006.1:0-21326 GCA_038325895.1 Mycobacteriales bacterium | reverse complement strand
TAGGCCTCTAGGCGAATCCTCCGCCGTGCAGTCTAGTGGGCGGGTCGTGGTGGTCACGACCATCGGCGCGACCCGCGACCGCCGCCGGGTCGGATTCGGTGCCCGAAGCACTGTCCGCACTGACCTCCCGGCCGCGATCCGGGCCGTGCTTCCTGGGACGGGAACGCCTTCGCATCACGACGACCGCAACAACCACACCGAGCACGGCGGCGAGCACCGCGACCAGCGCCCACGGTGATCGGGCGGCCAGCGCGAGCGACGCCTCGAAGGCGGCAATGCCGACGGTCGCATAGATCGCCGCCCACGCGGCGCAGCCTATGAGCATGGCGACCGTGTAGCGCAGCCACGGCATTCGGATGAGCCCGGCGGCGGCGTTGACCACCGTTTGGAAGCCGACCGTGAGGAACGACACGGTGACCAGCGGCAGACCCCAGCGGTGCAGCGCGTCGACGGCCCGGGTCATCCGCGGGCGCGTCATCCAGCCGGCCACCCGGGTGTGCAGCAATCCCGCGGTGACGGCGCGGCCGATCCAGTACGTGCCCTGCGCGCGGAGGAAGACGATGCCGAACAGCACAGCGAAGGCAATCGGGAACGGGGAGTCGTCGAACCAGCTGGGCATGGGATCGAGACGCTCCGCGGGTGCTAGGCAAGGGTGACCTTATCCAGTGAAGGTACCCGCCGGCGGATGGTGGGCCGGCCGTCCGTCGTTGGCTAGACTGACCGGCGGACCCCCGCGGCGTCCATCTCATCAATCCCCCCAGGGCTGGAAGGCAGCAAGGGTCCGTGAGCTCTGGCGGGTGCGGGGGTCCCCTTGCGTCTACGGGTCGGGCGGCAGGCCGTCCGCTCCGCGGTGTCCAGTCGCTCAGCAGTGTCCGGAAGTGTCGGTGCGCTGCCGTAACCTCGGGCCGTGGGGTTGGCGCTGTATCGCAAATACCGCCCGGCGACGTTCGCCGAGGTGGTCGGGCAGGACCATGTCACCGAGCCGCTGCGCATCGCGCTGGCCGCTGGCCGGATCAATCACGCCTACCTGTTCTCCGGCCCTCGGGGCTGCGGCAAGACCTCGTCGGCGCGCATCCTGGCCCGTTCGCTGAACTGCGTGCAGGGGCCGACCCCCGATCCGTGCGGTGTCTGCGGATCATGTATCGCGCTGGCTCCGGAGGGACCCGGCTCGCTGGACGTGGTCGAGCTCGATGCGGCCAGCCACGGCGGCGTCGACGACACCCGCGATCTGCGGGACCGGGCCTTCTACATGCCCGCCGAGTCCCGCTTCCGGGTGTTCATCATCGACGAGGCGCACATGGTGACGCCGCAGGGCTTCAACGCGCTGCTGAAGATCGTCGAGGAGCCGCCGGAGCACCTGGTGTTCATCTTTGCCACCACCGAACCGGACAAGGTGCTGACCACCATCCGGTCCCGGACGCACCATTACCCGTTCCGGCTGATCGCGCCGACCACGCTGCGCGCGTTGCTCGAGCGGTTGTGCGCCGAAGAGCAGGTGACGGTCGAGCCGGCGGTGTTCCCGCTGGTCATCAGGGCCGGCGGGGGATCGGCGCGGGATTCGCTGTCGATGCTGGACCAGTTGCTGGCCGGTGCGGGTCCGGAGGGG
This sequence comes from Mycobacteriales bacterium, assembly GCA_038325895.1. Taxonomy (GTDB): domain Bacteria; phylum Actinomycetota; class Actinomycetes; order Mycobacteriales; family Nakamurellaceae; genus Nakamurella. Next base: position 19,720 of record JBBQJM010000006.1, on the reverse strand, counting down.
GTCACCTACCGGCACGCGGTCGCGTTGCTCGGCGTCACCGACGCTGCCCTGCTCGATGAGATGGTTGACGCACTGGCCGCCGCGGACGGCGCTTCGGTGTTCGGCGCCGTCGACCGGGTGGTGGAGGCCGGCCACGACCCGAGGCGGTTCGCGGCCGATCTGCTGCAGCGGCTACGGGACCTGTTGATCCTGGACTCCGTGCCAGGTGCCGCCGCGAAGGGCCTCATCGACAGCCCGGAGGACCAGCTCGAATCGATGCAGGGTCAGGCGGAACGCCTGGGCGTGGCCACCCTGACCCGGCTCGCCGAGGTCATGCACACCGGCCTGGTCGAGATGCGCGGCACCACCTCTCCCCGCCTGGTGCTGGAGCTGATGTGCGCCCGCATGCTGCTGCCGGCGGCGTCGACCTCCGACGGTGCACTGTTGCAGCGGCTGGAGCGGATGGAACGCCGGATGGCGATCGCCGCGGAGCCGGGCGAGCCCACTGCGGATCGGGGTGAACGGGGTGAGGGGGCGAAAGCCTGGCCCAACCCGGGCGCGCGCCCGGCGCCCCCAGTGAACGTCCCGGAAGAGCGCGCCGCAAGGCCGGCGCCGGAAGCACCTCCGGCCCGCACGGCCGCTGCCCGCAGTGGACCAGATCTTGGCCTGCCAGTCCGACCGACGCTGGGCTCGACGCAGCCGGCCCGAGAATCGGCGACCGCACCGAAATCATCCGCGCGTGCCGGAGGCTCCGGCTCGCGTCCGAGCGCCGAGCGGTCGGCCCCAGATCCATCGGGCCCAGCTCAATCCGCCGCGCCGAGCGGACCGTCAGCCGCGCAGTCCGCCGGCGACGGGGCGGCAACGGCCGCCGGAAGCCGGCCGACGCCAGCCGAAGGCTCCGACGGGGTGTCCGCTGAGATGTCCGCCGCGGCCATTGACGTCACCGACGTGCGGCGGGTGTGGTCCGAGGTGCTCGCCGCAGTCCAGCGGCACCGCCGCACGACTCAGATCCTGCTCGAGTCGGCCACCATCCTCGGGGTCGAGCAGGGCGTGCTCCGGTTGGCGATGCCGTCCGCCGGGATGGCGCGCCGAGTGGTGGAACCGGCCAACTCCGACCTGCTGCGGGCGGCGCTGCGGGAGGTCCTCGGCGTGGCATGGACGGTGCGGTGTGAGGCCGTCGACGGTACTGCGCCGAGCGGGCCGCCCGGCACTTCCGGATCGTCGCGACGACCTGATGCGCGGGACGCCGTGCGGGGCGGCGATCCATCGACCTCGCCGACGTTCCCACCGCCCGAGGACGACGACATCCCCGAGGACTACGGCGAACCGATCGATCCTTCGATCCCGCCGCCAGTGGTGCGTGACCCCGAAGCAGCGGCGATCGAGCTGCTGACCGCGGAGCTCGGCGTCAAGCGTCTGGATCCGGCTCCCTGAGGTATCACTCGTCTTCGCGGGTGGCTCTCAGCTGTGGCCGGCACCGGCACCGGCGCCGCGCCGTCGTGGCCGGCCGGCGGGCGTCGAGACGCAAAGGGCCGAAGATGACCACATTCCGCGCCGAACTGGATGTCGATCGGGTACGCACGCATTTCGATTTCGCCCGCGACGGGCGCATCGTCACCAACAACGCAGCGACCACCCAGCCGCCCAGACAGCTCCTTGACCTGTACCGAAGTCTGGTGACCTGCTATGACAACGTGCACCGTGGTCAGTCGAGCGCCTCGCAACGCACCACTGCATTGTTCGAGGAGTCCTACGACACCATCGCCGGGTGGTTGAATGCGCCGAGCCGGCGCAGCATCGTCACCTATCGCAATACCACCGAGGCGATCAACGCGGTGATGTATTCGCTGCTCACTGAATTCCGCGACGGCGACAACATCGTGACGACAATGATGGAACACAACTCGAATTTCGTCCCCTGGCACGCATTGTGCCGGGAGATATTGCCCCGATTCGGCATCAGGGTCGAATGTCGCATCGCGCGGTTCGACCACGAGTCCGGGGAATTGGACCTGAGTCATCTGGCTTCGTTGGTGGATTCCCGCACCAAGCTGGTGTGCTGCACCGGGGCGTCGAATTTCCTTGGCACCAAGCCCCCGCTGCGCGCGGTGCGGGAGATCGCCGACCGCAGTAGCTATCTCCAGCCGGATGGGGATCGCCGTTCGCTGCTCCTGGTGGACGCGGCACAGCTGGTGCCGAGTAGCCCAGTCGATGTGCAGGACCTGGACGTCGACTACCTCTCGTTTTCCTTCCACAAGTTCATGGCGCCGTTCGGCGTCGGGGTGCTGTATGCAAAGGAACATTTGCTGGCCCGATCCCTGCCATTCCTCTACGGCGGGGACATGGTCGCCCAAGGGGGGGTTTGGCCCGATCAGGTCGATTACAGCGAGCTCCCTTGGAAATACTCCGCGGGAACCCCGAACATTCTCGGGGTCATCGTTTCCGCTCAGGCCCTGAGGCTCGGCGTCGATCTGGTCGGAGAGGCCGGCCGCTGCGGATACTTTCGCAGCAGCGTCCCCATCCCTTACGCGGCGGTGACGGCCACCATGGACGCGATCGGCGAGCACACCGGCCGGCTCACGGCAAGGGCGTTGGACGCGCTGGCCGCCGTCCCCGGCCTGACGATCTATGGGCCGGCGATTCCGGAGAAGCGGTCGCCACTGGTTGCCTTCAACGTGGCCGGCTGGGATCCGTCGATGCTGGCCGAGGCGCTGAACGCCGCTGGGGTGGAATCCAGGGCAGGGTGCCACTGTGCGACGCTGGCCCATCGTGAGCTCGGCCTTGTTCCGGCGGCCAGCTGCCGGCTCAGCTTCTACCTCTACAACACGCTGGATGACGTCGATCGGGCGGCAGACGCGGTGCGCGAGATCGTGACCGCCGGGTCATCGGGCCGGTCCGACCCACGGCCCGGCGGGCGCCATCGGCGGGATTGACCGATCACGAGTCTGGCCGGCGTCGACATCGACCGGGCGGGGCTGCCCCGAGGATCACGCCCACGCGGCGGGCGACCGATGAGTTCTGCCCGCGGTCCGGGTCTCGATCGGTGAATACCCGTGGTCACTCGAAGGGGGCTCACGATGTCAATCGATCATGTTCTTGCCGTTGTCACGGTGTCCGAGTTCGATGCCGCGCACTTCCGCGTTCGTTATTGACCACGAGAGTCGGCGCGGGAACCGGACGACGTGAACGGCTGGGCCACTGCGTCAGGGCTGAGTCACTGAGCGCCACCAGCAGCACGTCCGCCTCGCCGGGCCGGTAGACCGCGTCGGGGAGCACGCGCAGCCCGTACGAGCAGACCACGACATCCTCGGGGCTCCGGGTGACCAGCCGGGCTGTCAGATCGATGCCGCCCTTGCCTGCGCTCCGAAACACCTCGAGTGATCCGACAGCATCCATTTCGTCAATTCCGCGGTACACGACGATATCGATCAGCACACCCTCACAGTGCCCCGTCAGCGGGAGCAGCAATCCGCAACGCCCGTCCGGTGGGCCGGCACCGCCCGTCGTCACGCCGAGAGGCATTGCTGTGCAGTGCTTTGGACTGGCTGCCTGCCGCTCAGCCCAAGCCTGACAGGCGCCGGGAAATCATCGAGGCGAGCGATGATCCAGCGTGCGTGCCGCCGTTTCGGTGATCGGCCCCCGGTCCGTACTGCGGCACGATCGTCATCGGGAGCTGCCGCCGACCCGCGCGCCCGGAAGTGATCAGGTGCCGCCCTCGAACATGATGCGGATCGCCGCCAGGACGGCGGTGTCCGGATCCAGGTAGCGGCCCCCGCGCGGCGCGGCGGTGCCATCCGGTTCGACCTCGTAGACGATCGGCTGGGCGGTCGGCAGGTTCAGGTCCTCCAGTTCCGCGTCGGTCAGGTGGTCCACGATCGAGCAGAGTGCTCGCAACGAGTTGCCGTGCGCGATGACGAGAACCCGCTGACCCGCCCGCAGCCGCTCGAGGATCGGTCCCTGCCACAGCGGCTGAACACGAAGCACCACGTCGTAGCGCGACTCGCCCTCGCCGGGCGCGCCCGGCGGTTGCGGGTCGAGCGGGTCGTCGTCCAGCGGCACCAGCCCGAACGCTGCGCGCTGTTCGAGGGGCATCGGGGGCGGCCGGCCGTGCAGAGTACGGCGCCAGGTATGGAAGCGCTCGGGTCCGAAGCGATCGTGCACCTCGATCTTGGGCATGCCCATCAGCAGGCCGTAGTCGCGCTCGTTGAGCCGCCAGGTCTTGATCAGCGGGGTCGACGTCAGCCCCAAGCCGCTGAGCATTACCTGCGCGGTGCGTCGGGCGCGGAGCATCCGTGACAGGAACACGACATCCGGGACCAGCCCTTCCGCGGCCAGCAACACGGCCGCGCCATGGGACTGTTCCAGCCCGCGCGCGCTGAGATCCACGTCGCGGGATCCGGTGAAGGTGCCGTCCGCGTTCGCGGTGCTCTCACCGTGGCGCACCAGGATCAGCGTGCCTGCCCGATCCATGGTCAGGGGTTCTCGTGCTTCAGTTTTCGCCAGCCACCCGCCCGGTTGTTGGCGATGATCTGCCTGAACATCGTGGTGAGGGCGGCGGCGTTGATCGTCTGGCCCTCGCGCACCCCGACGGTGCGGGCGGTCTTGTTGTCGTGACCGGCGGTGATGATGCCGTCGGGGTCCGGGACGATCGCCCCGTCGTAGAGGAACACATTCACGTGATCCTTCGCGGCGAGCAGCGCGCAGACGTTGCCGTTCAGCACGAAATACGGCTGTCGGGTGCGCTTGATGGTCTCCTGCACCTCCGGGTCGGCGGCGTGGACGAGCTCACGAACCTGCTGGCAGATGGCCTGTTGCCAGCCGGGCAGAGCCGCAATGTAAGCGTCGACGCGCGGATCTGCGGCAATTGTCATGTGGATCCTCCCGACTCGACGGTGGACGATGACCTGGTGAGCATGCCTCACGACCCGGGGGCGATCCGCGCACGCAGCACCGTCACTCCGTCGCCGGTCAGGTCGCCCAAGGCAACCGGCCGACCGGTCATCGCCAGTAGCAGTGCCTCGGCCGGCCCGCCGACCGCCGCGCCGGAGCCGAACGAGAACGGCAGATCGGTGGCGGACAGGGCCAGCCCGGCGAGCCTGTCCTTGGGGACGAACCCCCTCGGCATGCCGGTCAGAAAGGTCAGCGAGACCCCGGCGCGATCCGCGGGGATGTCCCGCCGCAACCCCAACGGCCGGCGCAGGTCTTGGCCGTGTACGAGCAGATCGGTCAGCGGCGCCTCGAGCCCCATACCGGGTGGGCTGAAGGGGTTCTCGGCCTTGTCCCGCAATCCCTGTGCGATGTCGCCGATGGGCCGGGTGGCGATCCTGGCGGTCAGCGCGCGGTTGGCCTTGTCGAAGTTTCCGGCGCTGGTCACCATCGCGAGCATGACCGTGGATAGCCCGGTGACCAGCGGCATCAGCAGGTGAGCGGCGATGTCGTGCACGGACCAGGCCCCGCACAGGCTCGGGGTGGCCAGTTGCGCGGGGGTGAGTGTCATCAGCACATCCGCCAGCACGCGGCGTTCGTCGGCGATCATCTCGATGACCCGCATGGCCTGACCTTACGGTGACCTGTTCGGGTCAGCCCGGCTCAAGGCATGATCGCAGCGCGTTCGACGGCTTCAGCAGACGCCGGCGGAATGCAGTATCGGTGTCCAATCGGTGAAGTCGTCGTCAAGGTAGTAGGGCACGACGCTTGACGTGTTGGCGTGAGGTTCGAGAATGGGCCGGTGACCGATGACGTGTTGCTGGCAGCGCTCGAGCGCCTGCGCGGAACGGGTCCGGAATTCGACGGGTTCCTGGCCAACCACGGGCCGATGGGCGCCGAGGCGCTCACCCGGATCGGCGGCAACGACGTCGTTGAGGGCTGGGTTGATCGATACCGGGTGCGCCTGCAGGACGCGCCGGAGATCGTCAAAGGCATCGAGGTGGGGGACTGGCGGCGCCATCTCGGGCACGAGCACCTGATCGGTGACTGGACCGCGCTGCTGCGCAGGGAGGCGCAGGAGACGGGCTGGCGGGATCTGTTGCTGTGCTGGTGGCCGCGGCTGCTGCCCGGTTTCGCGGCCAGTGCCACGCACGGGGTGATCCGCACGGCGCATGCGGTGCGCTCGCTGCAGGAAGCCGGCGATCATCAGGACCCGCTGCTGGTCGACGAACTCGCGCAGGGGCTGGGGTACTGGGCGGCCCGCTATCAACCGCTTCCGGGGAATCCTGGTCTCGCCGGGCGGTTGGATGCTGTCTCGGCCACCACGGCGCTGCCCCGGCTCGATCCCGAGGTGCCATCGGACGGGCCGGGGGTGGGCGGCCGATTGCGCTCGCTGGTTCGCCTCGACGGCTTCGGTGACGGCCTTGAAGGTTGGGGCGCGCCGCTGAGACCCGATGCCGCGCTGGATGAGTTGATCGCCGCGGGCGCGCGGGTGCTTGCCGCGCGGGAGGACGCGCCCATCGCTTTCTGCCACGCGGTCACCGCCCCGGCAGCGGTCCGGTTGGTGTTGCCCGAGCTGCCGCCGGACCTGCAGGTGCGCAGCGTCGTGGCGGCCTGGCAGGCGGTCGGCGGGATCGTCGCTGCCTTTGCGTCGCCGCGGGTCGACGAGGAAGAAAGGGCGGTCGACGCCGACCCCGATGCGTTGCTCGGGCAGCTGGGGCCGAGAGCCGTGGAGCACGGGGACGAACACGTGATCAAGCTGGCCGAGGCCGCGATGCGCGAGTACGCGCGCTCCGGTGACACCACGGTGCTGGTGGCGGCGGACCGGTTCCGCGAGCGGATCTGACGGCCGGCCGACACGGCCGCCTATGTGCGAGGCCCCTGCACGGCAACGCCCTTGAAGAACGTGTAGCAGAAGACGCCGTCGGCGTGGGTCGTCCGGTTCAGCGCGGCGATGCCCGCGTCGAACGTGCGGGGGTCCGTCAGGCCAGCGTCGATCGCCTGCTGACGGACGCCCTCGATCATCGCGGTGAAAGTCTTGCGGGTGAAGCCGTCGACGAGAGCTGGGTTGCCCGAGTCGACGTAGACCAAGCGGGGCGAGACGCGGACGGCGTCGAAGCCGGCCGCCACCAGCAGCGGGTAGACCTGGCGTCCGACGAGCGCGTTTCCGCCGGCCAGCGCCTGCAGCTGAACCTGACACTGGATCGCGGCTCGAGCAGGGGCACTGTCCGGATGAAAATATGCGGAGCCGTGATCGCCCTCGATGACGGTGATTGTGCCGCCCGGGCGGAGCAGGGCCCGGAGTCGTGTCAATGCCTCGACCGGTCGCGGCAGGTGCTCCAACACGAAACACACGAAGGCGTGGTCGAACGATCCGTCGGCGAAGGGCAACGCGTGGATATCGGCTTGGCGGAACTGCACGTTCCGCAATCCGGCGTCGTCCGCGCTGCGCTGGGCCTGGGCCAGGGAAGCAGCCGAAACATCGATCGAGGTGAATCTGGCATCGGGACTCCGCTCGGCCAGGGTCACGGTCTGGGCTCCCACCCCGCACCCGGCCTCGAGCACCAGACTGCCGGCGGGATAAGCGGTGTCAGAGTGCAACAGATCGACGAGCGTGTCGGCCTGGTCCGCCAGCCGTGAGTTCTCGCCGTCGTCATAGCCGTGCACATACCCCTCGGTCATGACTTCCACGAAAGCACATGACGCCATAGCCCGACCGGCAGGCTGCCCGTTGCGAACGCCGGATCACCGGCGGGGTCAATACACTCGATCCGTGAGCACACCATTGGGCGAGGACAAGCCGGACGAGACCCACGAGCAGCCGCATCGGTCCGCCGGTGAGGAGATCGAGTGGATCGGAGCCGAGGTCGAGGCCCGGCCCAAGGTGATGTTCTGGGGGACCATCGCGGTCGCCGTGGTGGTGGCTGCGGCCTTGATCATCTTCATCGTGGTGCAGTTGACCGGGAGCTAGCTGGATTGCTACGCCGCGCGTCGGAGGTGGCGGAGGAGTTTGGCTTCGAAGCGGCTGTAGTCGGCCCAGGGTGGGGATGTGGGTGGTGGGGGTGGGTCGCTGCGGATGGTGTGGCCGGTGGGGGTGGTGGTGATGACGCCGATGCCGTCGGGTGCGGTTCGGGTGGTCCAGCCGGGTGCCATTTTGGTGTAGTTGCAGCGTTCGCACAGTCCTTGGCCGTTGCTGATGGTGGTGGGGCCGCCGTTGGCGCGGGGATCGATGTGGTCGGCGTGCCGGATGGGGGCGTCGCACCAGTGGGTGCGGCAGGTTTGGTCGCGGGCGATGAGGTAGTGGCGGGCGGCGGGGGTGAACAGGCGCCGCTGGTTGTCTCCGTTGATGAGGTGGCCGGTGTCGGGGTCGGTGTAGAGCCGGCGGATCCAGGTTGTGATCTGTGGGCTGGCGGTGCGGATGAGGTGCCGGGCCAGTGGGGCGGGGATGGGACCGTAGCCGGTGAGGTGGGCGGGTTCGTTGTCGCCGTCGAACAGGGTGCGGTCGGTCATGACGAGTTGGATGTCGATGGTGGGTCCGGCGGGGACGGAGCCGAGCCCGGTGGTGTCGGTGGCGGTGTCGGGGGTTCCGGTGCTGGTGTCCGCGACGTCGTCGGCGGTGGTGTTGACGGCGGTCGCCGTGTCCGGGTTCGTTGCGGTGCTGGTGGTCCGGGTCCGTGACGCCTCGTCGGCTGCTTCGGCGGGCGAGGCTGCCGGGGTGATGGTGTCGGGTTGGGTGATTCTGGTGACGAATTCGTCGGCCATGAGTTGGCCGCGGGAGCGGCCGTCCCCGGTGGCGGTGGTGGTGGTGGCGTACCGGGTGAGGGCGGCGTAGACGGCGACGCCTTGGGCGACGGGGAGCAGTGCGCTGACGTAGGACATGGTGTCGGGGGCGGGTCGGATGCTGACGCGGCGGTCGCCGAGGGCTTTGCGGATGCGGGCGACGCACTGCGCGGGGTCCAGGCGTTGGGCGATGCGGGCGGCGGCCTGGGCTGCTTGCCGGTCGCTGAGGGTGGGGAGTTGGCCGGCGAGTTCCTGATCGACGAGGCGCCGGTCGGCGACGGAGAGGCAGGCTGTTTCGCCGGCGATGAGGGTGGCCCGCCATTCGGTGATCTGGCCGGCGGTCAATGCGGTGTACAGGTGGGGCATTTCGTGCAGGAGGATGGTGGCCAGCCCGAGGTGTCGGCCGCCGCGGGCCGGGGAGTCCCGGCGGGCCAGGCCGATTTGCGCGGCGATGCTGTGGTGGACGCTGGTGTTGCGTTGCTGCCCGGCGGGTTGCGCTGCGGTGTGGGCGGCGGCGAAGGCGACGGTGAGTTTGGCTTGCGCGGCGGCGCAGGCGGATTTCATTCTTTCCAGTTGGGTGATTTGGTCGATGAGCTCGGGGTCGGCGGCGGTGTCGTTCACGCCGGCGAGTCGGTCGACGAATTGGGCGAGGTCGTCAGAGGACAGCGCAGCCTCGCCGCTCCCGACCTCGCCGCTCGACATGTGTTCGATTATATCGAGCTGAACAGGTAAAATCAAGCAGAATCTCGAGCACAGCTCAGCTCTGAGTCAGCCGCTCGGCGTGGTCGTGCTCCTCGGCCGACACCTCCGAACTACCGCTGGCGAGGACCGTCCACCGGGCCACGACACCGTCCGGGCCCCGCTGCGAACCACCCAGCAGCGCATCGTCGATGCGTTGTCGGACGTCATCGGCCAGCTCGCGGTCGGTGGCGAAGAGGACCCGGATGCGCACGACCTCGCCGTTGCGGTCGGCGCTCGTGTGGTGCGGCGCCAGCGGGCAAGGTGGCTGGTGGTCCCAGTGTCCGCACAGCGCAACCGTGATCGCCCCGCCGGGCGAGCGGAGGTCGCCGTCACGGTCCATGACGAGCTCGGCCTGATGGGCGAACGCTTGACGCATCCCGCCAGTGTGGCCGCTCCATGAGCGATTCGTCACCGGCAACCGTTCCCCGAAAGGCAGGGACCGGCGCCGGGTGCCAGGGTGGGAGCAGGATCGGCCTCGAGCAGGCGCGGCCGGCCTGGCACACGCACGACCGACGGACCACCCGGAGGGGCGGGACATGACGAAGTTCCACACGACGACGCTGCTGCCCACCGACCTGGCCAAGGCGTACGACGCGATGATCGACGAGGCCGTGTCGGCACAGAAATACCAGTCGCTGGGCAACACCGAGGTTACCGTCGAGACCACGGAACAGGCTGTGGGACATCGTATCCACGCCCGCCGCAAGGTCGCCCTCGACCTGCCCGGGTTCATGACGAAGATCATGTCGCCGACCAATGTCTACGACCAGGTCGACGTCTGGACACCGGCCGCCGACGGCCACGACGGCACCTTCGAGATCAAGGTCGAGGGCGCGCCGGTGCACCTCGAGGGCTCCATGACGCTGCGCGAAGTCCCTGGCGGCGTGGAGTACGCCGTCGACGGCGAGGTCAAGGTGACGGTTCCGTTCGTCGGCGGCATGGCCGGCGGCTTCGCTGCCGATCAGGCCACCAGGGTCGCCACGGAAGAGGGCGCGTTCCTGAAGAGCAAGTTCAGCTGACCTTCGGCGTCGGACGCCGCCTGGTCCCACGAGGCGTGGGGGGCCCGGGAGTGACTGCTCTCGGCGCCCGGCGCCGACGCTCGGGCGCCGGCGACTGCATGGCAGCTGCCTCCTGCATCACGAATTCGACGAGCACCTCAGGGTCGGGAACCAGCCCGGTGTCCGTGGCGAACCCGATGGTCACCGTGCCGTTGTAACTGAAGATCGTTGCGGCCATCGGGTTGCTGCCCGAACACGGTGCGAAGCCGATGATCTGCACCACCGGGCTACCGCCGAAACGCAACAATCCTTGCGGCCCAGGCACATTCGTCAGCACGCCGACGGTCTTGTTCGCGAAGAAGTTGGTGAGATGGAACTGGATCTGGCCCGGCGACATGGACATGAATCGCTGCAGGGTAAAGGTGATGACCGCTTCGTCGGAGTTCTTGATCCGCTCCATCTGTGCCTTCATCTGCCGGATCCGATCCGCGGCGTCGGGGGCGTCCAGCGGCATCGGCAGCATGACCAACGAGAAATAGTTGCCCAACTCGGCGGGCAGGTTGTCGGCGAACGGCTTGAGGTTGACCGGCACCAGCCACTGGATCTCGCCCACCGGTGCGCCGTGCAGTTCGAGGTACCGCCGCACGCCGCCGGCCATGGCCGCGAGCAGAACGTCGTTGACGGTGGCGTGCTGACTCCGGCTGACCGCTTTGACGTCGGCCAGTGATATCGGGGTGGACCACGCGATGGTCTTGCTGACGCCGAGTTCTCCGGACCACACCGTGTCCGGGCTGTCGGAGAGCACCAGCTTGCTGACCGAAGCGACATCGTTGACCACCCGGTTGTCCTTGCTGCCCAACAATCGCACGGCATTCGCCAACTGACCGGGGTGCGTGACGGTCTGCAGGCCGTCACGCACCGCGCCTGCGCCGGACCGCACCAAGTCCAGTCCCGCGCCGGGGGCAGCAGCGAGTGCCGACGGCAGTCCCGCCGCCGTGCCGATCGGATCGGACACAACCCGGCCCGCGGTATTCACGAGGGCACCGGCAACAGCAGCGGCCACCGTGCCGGCGACCGCGACGGTGGCGCCGCGGGCGGCTTTCACGACGTCCAGCAGACCGCCGCCGACCGTCCTGATGCTGTCCGCAGCAGAGTCCGCTGCTGTTTCAATCGCTGTCTCGATCCCACGACTCACCGGCGCAGGCAGCGGAATCGGCAGCCAGGACGCGGATTCGACGGCACCTCGGCGAGACACCACGGCTTCCACCGATGCCCGGTCGGAGTCGCACATGCTGAGCATCACCTGGGTCAACCGGACTCCGTCGGCGATGGCGTGGTGGGTGCGGATGACGACTGCGCTGCCGATGGTGCCATCGTCCAGATGCACGCCCTCGACCAGGAACATCACCCACAGCGGGCGGGTCCGCGGCAGCGACCTGGCCCGCTGCTCGGACATGAAGCGTTGCAGCGCAGGGACATTACCGGGCGCCGGCAGGCGGACTCGCTTGACATGTCGGGTGAGCTCGAAGGCCGGGTCGTCCATCCAGACCCAGCCTTCGGCGGAGTGCACTGGCTTGCGGTGGTACACCGGGAACCGCCCGACAATCCGGGTCCTGGCGACATCCAGTACGGCGTCGTAGCCGGGGTTGGTCGCCATGATCATCACGCCGTCGATGATCATCAGGTTGTTCGGCCGGTCCATCGTGAGCCACAGCGCGTCCTGCACGCTCATCGGGGTTCGTGCGCCCACGTTGAGCCTCCAGGTTCTCCTCTGGCATGCGCAGCCCATACCGGGCTGCGGCTGACGGTACGGCCAGCCACCCGCCGCGGTTAGAGGCGAAGGGTCGCACCTGCGGGCCTTTGGACCTGCGTCGGGCCCGTCTGCCCGCGGCGATGGGACTTCCGGCCCTGACGTGCGGCGTCCGATTCGGCTGCAATGGAGGTCCGAGGCCGCGCCCCCGGGCCGGCTTGTCCTGCCGGCCGCGTCGGTCACGGTGAGAGCTTGGACGGACCATGGCAGCCAGCGCAGCGACCGACACCATCAACCTCTCCGACGATGTCCGTGAGGTCGTGGACGCCTACGTGGAGAAGGCGCGGTCCGCTGCCGAGGCGTTCCGGAAGTTGGACCAGGCCGCCGTCGATCACATCGTCGACGCGATGGTGCGGGCCGGGCTGAAGGCGACCGGCGAGCTGGCCAGGCTGGCGGTCACCGAGACCCGGTTCGGCGTCTTCGAGGACAAGGTGATCAAGAACTTCGTGGCCACCGAGTTCCTCAACGACTACCTCAAGGACAAGAAGAGCGTCGGCGTCATCGACTCCGATCCGGAGAACGGCCTGGAGTACATCGCCGAACCGGTGGGCGTCATCGTCGCGATCACCCCGATCACCAACCCCACCTCGACAGTGCTGTTCAAGGCGATCTGCGCGGCGAAGACCCGCAATGCGATCATCTTCCGGGCCCATCCGATGGCCACCAAGTGCGCACTGCGGGTGGTCGAACTGCTGGCCGCGGCCGGCGAGGCGGCCGGCATGCCGGCCGGCGCGATCCAGGTCATCCCGATGCCGGCCAACGAGATCACCCACTACCTGTTCAAGCATCCGGACGTGGATTTCCTCTGGACCACCGGCGGCCCGCGCATCGTCCAGCTGACGAACGAGGCCGGAAAGCCTTGCCTGTCAGTGGGTCCGGGCAACGCGCCGTGCTACGTGCACAAGTCGGCCGACCTCAAGTGCGTGGTGGTCGACGTGCTGATCTCCAAGACCTTCGACGCATCGGTGATCTGCCCGGCCGAGCAGACGATCATCATCGACCACGAGGTATACGACGAGGTCGTCGCCGAGTTCGTCCGGATGGGCGCCTACCTGATGAACGAGGAGGAGGCCGTCAAGCTGGCCGATTTCGTGTTCGAGGACAAGGGCGACAAGGTCAACATGATGGCCCTCGGGCAAAAGGCGCCCGAGCTGGCCAGAAGGGCCGGTCTCGAGGTCCCCGAACACGTCAAGGTGCTGCTCGCCGAACTCCCGGCCGACCTGGACTCGCTGACGGCGCACAAGCTGCGTCAGGAGAAATTGATGCCGGTGCTGGGCATCGTCCGGGCGCGCGATGTGCAGCACGCGATCGACTGCGCCGTCGTCGTCACCGAGCACGGCGGCCTGGGGCACACCTGCAGCGTGTACGCCCGCGACGAGGACGTCATCGCCCGCTACTCTGCGGCGCTGCGGACCGGCCGCATCCTGGTCAACGCACCGACCGCGGTCGGCGCGACCGGCGGCATCTACAACTCGCTACCACCCACGTTCTCGCTGGGCTGCGGCACCTGGGGCGGCTCGATGACGACCGACAACGTCAATTACAAGAACCTGCTGAACATCAAGACCGTGTCGCGGCGCAGGACCCCGCCGCAGTGGTTCCGGGTGCCGGCCGACATCTATTTCAAGGCAGGATCTCTCGAGGCATTGGACCAGGAGAAGTTCCAGCGGGTGCTGATCGTCACCGACCATGTGCTCGCCGAGAACGGGATCGTCCGGCAGGTTCGCTCGCACCTGGGAAATGCCTACGTCCGGATTTTCGACGCCATCCTGCCGGAACCGGATTTCGCGACCGTGCAGGCCGGCGTCACCCTCATCGGGGGCTACGAACCGGACGCGCTGCTGGCCATCGGCGGCGGGTCGGTGCTGGACGCCGCGAAGGCGATGCGGCTGTTCTTCGAGCACCCCGAGCTGACCATGGAAGAACTGACGCTGCCGTTCCTAGACCCTCGCAAGCGGGTCGCGCAGTTCCCGCAGGACAAGCACCAGCTCGCCCTGATCGCGGTGCCGACCACCGCGGGCAGCGGCTCCGAGGTCTCCCCGGGCGCCGTGCTCACCCACGAGGGGCGCAAGGTCACGCTCATCGACTACTGCCTGCTGCCGGACAAGGCGATCGTCGACCCGACACTGATGGTGTCGCTGCCGGCGTACTCCACCGCGGACACCGGGCTGGACGCGCTCACCCATGCGCTCGAGGGCGCGGTCTCGATCTTCTCCTCCTCCTACACGAACGCGTTCTGCACGCAGGCCATCTCGATGATCTTCGACTGGCTGCCCAAGGCCTATCGGAACGGCAGCGACCTCGAGGCTCGTAGCGGCATGGCCGACGCCTCGACGCTGGCCGGCCTGGCCTTCTCCAACGCCTTCCTCGGCATCAACCACGCCATGGCCCATGCGATCGGGGTGAAGTTCCACATCGCGCACGGCCGGGCCAACGCGATCCTGCTGCCGCATGTGCTGCGCTACAACGCCTCGCTGCCGAGCAAGTTCATGCCCGCGCCGGGCTACTCGTCCTACGTAGCGCCGCAGAAGTACGCGCAGATCGGCCGGATCATCTTCGGCGGCCACGACGAGGAGGAGCAACGCAACCGGCTGTTCGACGCCGTCGAGGGATTGATCGACGAGCTGGGCATGCCGCGGTCGATGAAGGATGCCGGCGTCACCGAGGAGGAGTTCCTCGCCGCGCTGCCCGAGTTGGTCGACATCGCGTTCCAGGACGTCTGCCTGCGCACGAACCCGCGGATGCCGCTGCTGGAGGAACTCGAACAACTGCTGCGGGCCGCCTACTACGGAGCCTGACCGAGTTCGACCGATCGGGGGTTACCCACCGGTAACTTCCCGGACTACATTGGGCTGATGAGCGCCGATGCCATCGCAGGGGTCAGTGTTCCCGACGCGAATTCTGCTGATCCGATTCTTCACCCCAACCAGACGCAGGACACCCATCAGGTCCATGAGCTGATCCCGCGCAGCACCGTGACCAGGCTGCTCGGGCACGCCGTCGTCGGTCCCGGTGCTGAGCAGCGCGTCACCACCGCTCCGTTCACCGGTGGGCCGGCCACCACGCTCCCGCTGTCCACCGAGGACGACGTCGAGGCCGCCTTCGCGATGGCCCGCCGTGCCCAGGTCGGCTGGGCGCAGCGCCCCGTCCGTGAGCGGGCACAGGTGTTGCTGCGCTTCCACGATCTGGTGCTGGGCCGGCAGGCTGAGGTTCTCGACCTGGCCCAGATGGAGACCGGCAAGGCTCGGCGGGATGCCTTCGAGGAGTTGCTGGACTGCGCGCTGAACGCTCGTCACTACGCGCGGGTGGGTCCGGGGCTGCTCGCCCCGGAAAAGCGGCTCGGAATATTCCTGGCGCTCACCCGAACCGTCGAGTACCACCATCCCAAAGGCGTCGTCGGCGTGATCTCGCCGTGGAACTACCCGATCACCTTGGCCGTTTCCGATGCGCTGCCGGCATTGCTGGCCGGGAACGCTGTGGTGCTGCGCCCCGACATCCAGACCACGGTGACCGCATTGTCGATGGTGGACCTGCTGCGGGAGGCCGGCCTGCCCGAGGGGCTGCTGCCGGTGGTGATCGGCCCGGGTTCGGTGACGGGGCCGTGGGTGATCGACCGGGCGGACTTCGTGATGTTCACCGGTTCGACCCCGGTGGGCCGCGGGGTGGCCGCGCGCTGCGGTGAACGGCTGATCGGCTGCTCGCTGGAACTGGGTGGCAAGAACGGGCTCGTCGTGCGGGCCGACGCCGACATCGACCGAGCCGCCGAGATCGCCGAGCGGGCCTGCTTCGCCAACGCCGGCCAGCTGTGTATCGGTATCGAGCGGGTCTACGTGCACGAGGCGATTGCGGGGCAGTTCCAGGACGCCTTCCTCCGCCGCGTTCAGGCGCTGCGGATGCGGCCCGGGGTCGGCTGGGGAGCGGAGATGGCGTCGCTGGTCTCCGCCAAGCAGCGTGACGCGGTGTTGGCCCACCTCGATGACGCCGTCGGCAAGGGCGCGCGGGTGTTGACCGGGGGGCATGCGCGAGAAGACATCGGTCCGTTCTACCTCGAGCCGACCGTGCTGACCGGCGTCACCTCCGACATGCTGTTGTGCCGCGACGAGACATTCGGGCCGATCGTGTCGCTGTACACCTTCAGCACGGACGACGAAGCGCTCGCCTTGGTCAACGACTCCGAGTACGGGCTGAACGCCGCGGTGCTGACCCGCGACACCCTGGCGGGACGGGCGATGGCCCTGCGAATCCACGCCGGGACGGTGAACGTCAACGAGGCGTACGGATCGACCTGGGGCTCCACCGGCGCACCGATGGGTGGCATGAAGGCATCCGGGCTGGGCCGCCGGCACGGCGTCGAGGGCCTGCTGAAATACACGGAATCCCAGACCGTTTCGGTGCAACACCTGGTCGGGTTCGGCGCTCCGCTGGGGCGCTCGGACCGGCAGTGGGCGGCAATCATGACCACAGCGGTCAGCGCGATGAAAAAATTGGGAGTGCGGTAATGCGTTCACTTCGGACGGCCGGCGCCGGTGCCATCCAGCACTACGACGTGCTTGTTGTCGGCTCCGGTTTCGGCGGCTCGGTGACCGCTCTGCGGCTCACCGAGAAGGGTTACCGCGTCGGTGTTCTCGAAGCCGGACGGCGGTTCGCCGATGACGAGTTCGCGACCACCTCCTGGCGGCTGCGCAAGTTTCTGTGGGCGCCGCGGCTCGGTCTGTACGGAATCCAGCGTATCCACCTGCTGCCGGATGTGGTGATCCTGGCCGGTGCCGGGGTCGGCGGCGGCTCACTGGTCTACGCGAACACCCTGTACGTCCCGCCGACTGAATTCTTCCGGGACCCGCAATGGGCCGGCATCGCCGACTGGGAGCGCGAACTCGCGCCACATTTCGACCAGGCGCGGAGGATGCTCGGCGTCACGGACGTGCCGCACCGCAGCCCCGCTGACGAGACCTTTGCCCAGGTCGCGCAGGACATGGGGGTGGGCAACACGTTTCGGCTGACTCCGGTCGGGGTGTTCTACGGTGCAGGAGCCGGGAAGACGGTGCCAGACCCGTTTTTCGGCGGGGTTGGCCCGGCCCGAACGGGGTGTATCGAGTGCGGCGAGTGCATGACCGGCTGCCGGCACAACGCCAAGAACACGCTGCCCAAGAACTACCTGGGCCTGGCCGAGGAGGCCGGCGCGGAGGTCCATCCGATGACGACGGTGTCGGTCATCCGGCCCCGCTCCAGCGGCGGATACGAGGTGGAGACGGTCCGCACCGGTCCGGTCGGGCGCGGTCGGCGCACCTTCACCGCTGACCAGGTGGTGGTCGCCGCGGGCGCCTATAACACCCAGAAGCTGCTGCACCGGATGCGTGACGAGGGCGTGCTGCCGGGGTTGTCCCGGCGGCTGGGGCAGTTGTCCCGCACCAACTCGGAGTCGTTGGTGGGCGCGGTGTCCCGGCGCACTGACGTCGACTTCAGCCGCGGGGTGGCGATCACCTCCTCGTTCTTCCCGGACCCGCGCACCCATGTGGAGCCGGTGCGCTACGGCCACGGCAGCAACCTGATGGGGCTGCTCGGCACGGTGCTCACTGACGGTGTCGAGGGCACGCCGCGGTGGAAGGTCTGGGCCCGCACGATGGCCACCCGACCGAAGGAGGCGCTGCGCACGCTCAACGTCCGGCGCTGGTCCGAGCGCGGGGTGATAGCGCTGGTCATGCAGTCCTTCGACAACTCGCTGACGGTCAGCGGGGTTCGCTCGCGGCTCGGCCGCTGGAAGTTGACCTCGCAGCAGGGTGAGGGTGAACCCAACCCGACGTGGATCCCGGCCGGCAACGAGGCGGCGCGGCGGATCGCGGAGCGGATCGACGGGTACCCGATGGGCCAGCTCGGTGACCTGATCGATGCGCCCATGACGGCGCACTTCGTCGGCGGCTGCTGCATCGGCGCCGATGCCGAGCACGGAGTCATCGACGGCTATCACCGGGTGTTCGGGCACGAGGGCCTGCACGTCGTGGACGGCTCTGCCATCTCCGCGAATCTGGGAGTCAATCCCTCACTGACCATCACCGCGCAGGCGGAGCGGGCAATGTCGTTGTGGCCCAACAAGGGTGAGCCGGATCGGCGGCCGCCGTCGGGTGCTCCCTACCAACAGGTTCCTGCGGTGGCGCCGCGGTCGCCGGTGGTTCCGGCGACCGCTCCCGGAGCGCTACGGCTGCCGATCGTGGCGGTGCGCCACGCTGCGCCGGCCCCGGCCGGGGTCGGCCAGTAGCCGGGGCTCGCGGACTACGCGGTTGCCCGCAGGTATGTCACCGCGGAGATCCGGCGATGCGACCGGGTGGGTGTGACCTGCGCGGGGATCGGGGTGGTCCAGAGCGATCCGAGGAACAAGCCGCTCCAGGCTTCGTCGGACTCGACGGCCGCGTCGACCAGCTGCAGCGCCACACCTCGTGACCCATCCGGTGGCAGTGTGCCCGCCCGCTTGCGCCACTGCACCCGACGCTCGTCGTCGGTCGGCGTGCGGTCGGCGTGGATGGGGTGAATCGACGCGAGGGTGGTCATGTCCGGCTCCTTGTGGGTGATCGGCCTGACGTCACCGGTGAGGGGTCGGCGGGCCGTTCATGCTGAACTGTCGGCGAAATGCTCGATACCGGTCAGAGGGTGACGAGAGCCCGTTAGATGCAGCAGGGGCGTCTTCTCTTCAGGATTACTTTCGACGACAGTCACCAAGGCCCGTTCTCGGGCACGTCAAGATCGGGTCAAGCCCCGTGAATTCGCGCGAAGAAATTCGCACAAGAATCGGCAACAGCCGTTTCGTCGGTGTCAATCAGTGTCTGACGACGGCGATCATGTCCCGAACGCCCGCGGTGGGCAGGTAGGCGCGGGTGATCGCGATGCCGATGCGCGGCAGGTCGGCCTCGTCACGGAACACCATGTACATCGGCGACAGCCGCGGCTGGAACTTGCTCTTGAACGCGTGCAACGAGCGGAAACCGTAGACCGGCTCGAGGCTGGCGCCCAGGGTGTCCAGAAACTTCTCCACCACGGTTTCACCCTCGGGATCGGCGTCGGATTTGGCCAGCGGAGCACCCGACAGCGAGATGTACGCCGCTCCCTGCTCCTTGAAATACAGGCAGGATGAGGCGATCAGGAATTCCATGGTCGCCCGGAAACCCCCGTCCGCCCGGCGCATCAGGTCCAGCGTCCAGCCGACGACATTCCCGTCACTGGCGTACACCGGCATCCAGGAGGTGACGCCGTGCACCACCCCGTCGGCGCCGACGGCCAGGCCGACCTTGACCTCTGGATCCAGCGCCTCGGTGACCCCACCGAGGGTGAATCCCATCTCGTGCAATTCCTTGTCGCCCAGCCATTCCTCGGACAGGTGCTCGACCTGCCGAACCAGCGCCCACGACTCGTCGGCGAGCGCCACCATCCGGAAGGTCACTCCTTCCTTGGGGGCCTTGTTCAGCGCCGTCCGGATGTCCTGCCATTTCTTGCCCTT
>JBBQJM010000005.1:0-21977 GCA_038325895.1 Mycobacteriales bacterium | reverse complement strand
CCCGCCCAGGTGGGCGGTGAGCCCGTGGGCCGCGGTGAAGTCCGCCGGCGGTGCGGCAGTGGGTGTCGCGGCAGTGGGTGTCGCGGCGGTGGGTGTCGCGGCAGTGGGTGTCGCGGCAGTGGGTGTCGCGGCAGTGGGTGTCGCGGCAGTGGGTGTCGCGGCAGTGGGTGTCGCGGCGGTGGGTGTCGCGGCGACGGACTGCGCATCGTCCGGAGCAGAGACCGGGTGGACATCGAGATCGATGCTCACCTCGGGCAGAACCCCGTTGTGATTGACCCCGTTGTGATTGACCCCGTTGTGGCCCACGCCGTTGTGGCTGACCCCGGTGTGCTGGTTGGTGGCCTGGTTCATCGCGGTGTGGCTCATATCCGTGTGGTTGTTGGCTCGGGTGGTCGAGAGCGCGCCGGTCGAGTGGACGCCGGTCGAGTGCGCGCCGGTCGACTGTGCGCCAGTTGCGGGGATTGTCACGCCCTCGATCATCACCGGTGCGGAGGTCCGGCGGGCGGATGTCGGACGGGTGTCGGCAGGCATGGGCAATGGCTGGGGCATGGTGGGCTCCGATGTCGAACCCGGGGAAGTCCCGGGGGGTGGGCGCTGTGCAGTCGCGCGGCAGGCAAGCCGTGCGTTACCAGAGCCGGGAGGCGGGCGACGTGTGCGCGCTCCGCATCCGAGCTTTGATCGACCTGCGGGTTCGCGTCGCGGTGGGACGTTCGCCTGCTGGTCGGCGCCCTGATCGGTCCATCGGGCTGGTCGGGTGAATCGCGGGTGATGCGGGACCACCTGCGATCATGCCCGATGCTGCGGGCGTCGTGGACAACTGAATCGATCAAGACACCCGCAGATACCTCCGAACGGGCCCCTCACCGAGCCATTCGGTGGGTTCCCGCCGGTGAACGGTGTGGTTCCGACCGTTTCGATCCGGCGGAGCTGCCCGGCCTCCGCCTGCTCGCTGCCGCTAGCTCGCGGTGGCGCCCAACTCGGCGGCTTGCGTGCTGATGGCCTTCGCCAGCGCCACGTCCGCGGCGGTCACCCCGCCGGCGGAGTGCGTCGACAGGACGAACATCACGTCGCGCCAGCGGATGTCGATGTCCGGGTGATGGTCGGCCGCTTCCGCCGCGATGGCCACCGCGTCGACCAGCCCGATGGCGGTCGGGAAGTCCGGCGCGGAGAACCGGGCACGGATGGAGTCGCCGTCACGCGCCCACCCGGACAAATCGGCCAGCGCTTTGTCGATCTCGGCGGAATCCAGCAGCTGCGTCATGGTTCCAACGCTGCCGGTACGGCGGGTCGCGGTCAAGAGCCGTCACCAACCGCCGCCGGCGACACCGGCGACGCTCGCCACGCTGCAACGGCGAATGATCATCGCCCGGCGGGTGATGACACCGCGTCACCGATAGGATCCGCAATCATGCAGGTTCGCGAACTGATCGTCCCCGGCGCCTTCGAATTCACTCCCACCCAGCACGGTGACGATCGGGGGTTGTTCCTGGAGTGGTTCAAGGTCGAGGAGCTGCAGGAAGCGATCGGCCATCCATTGACGCTGGCCCAGGCGAACCTGTCGGTTTCCCGCGCGGCCTCGCTGCGCGGTGTGCACTTCGCGGACGTCCCGCCCGGGCAGGCCAAGTACGTCACCTGCCCGCGAGGCGCGGTGCTCGACTACATCGTCGACACCAGGGTCGGCTCCCCCACGTTCGGCGAGGTCGACGTCGTCAGGCTCGACGGCGAGCACCGCCGCGCGGTCTACCTCCCCGAAGGTCTCGGCCACGCGTTCCTGGCGCTGGAGGATCACTCCACGCTGACCTACCTGTGCTCGACCGGCTACGCGCCCGGCCGCGAACACGGCATCAATCCGGTGGACCCGGACCTCGGCCTGCCGTTGCCGGGCGGGATCGACTTCATCCTGTCGGACAAGGACCGGGCCTCCCCCACCCTCGCGGAGGCCGCCGAGTCGGGTCTGCTGCCCAGCTGGGACGTTTGCCGCAAGTACGTGGCCGACCTGAGCTGACGGCCAGCACGAAGAGCACTGGGCCGATCGAGCCCGATCGACCCCGATCGATCAAGCCAACCGGACAGTTGCTGCCGGAGAAAACTGCAGAGGTGGAATCCCGATGTACCAGCACAGGATCGCGCTGATCAGGCATGGGCAGACGGAGTGGAGCGCCTCCGGCCAGCACACGTCGACGACCGACATCGACCTGACCGACGAGGGCGTCCACCAGGCCATGACGATCCCGAGCCTGCTCTGGGGGCTGGGATTGGTCCCGACAACGGTGTGGAGCAGCCCGCGGCTGCGCGCGCAGCGCACGGCGTCGTTGGCCGGATTGGAGATCGACGAGATCGTGGACGACCTCCAAGAGTGGCACTACGGCGAGTACGAGGGCATCACCAGCAAGCAGATCCGGGTCTCGAACCCCAGTTGGTCGGTGTTCACCCAGGGCGCGCCTGGTGGGGAGAGCCCGGAAGAGGTCGCCGCCCGCGCCGACCGGGTGCTCAGCCGCGCGAGAGTGGCACTCGAAGACGGTGACGTCGCGCTGGTCTGTCACGGCCACATGTCCCGATCGCTGGCGGTGCGGTGGGTGGGTCTACCGATCGCCGCCGGCGGGCTGCTGCTGATGAACCCCGCGGCGATCACCGTGCTGGGCACCTATCACGAGAAGCCGTGCATCGAGCACGCCAACGTTGTCCCGTTAAAGACGCCGGCGCTGAAGCCGTCGTCGGCCACCGGCCAGCACAGGGTCGCCCGGTCGGGCTCCGTCGAAGACGTCGAGCTGGGGCATGCCTGACCCGCGCATTAGGCCGATCGCGCAGGCCGATGTCCCGGCCGTCACGCAGCTGGTCTACGACCTCGCCGAGTACGAACGGCTCCGCGAGGAGTGCCACCTGACACCCGAGCAGCTGCACGCCGCGCTGTTCGGCCCGCAGCCGGCGCTGTTCGGGTTGGTCGCCACCCAGCAGTCTGGCGATACCGAGCACGGCGTCGTCGGCTACGCGCTGTACTTCCTGAACTTCTCCACCTGGGAGGGCGTGCACGGCATCTATTTGGAGGACCTGTACGTGCGGCCCGACCAGCGCGGATCGGGCCTCGGCAGGGCGCTGCTGGTCGCGCTGGCCGAGATCGCCGCCGAAGGCGGGTTCGCCAGGGTCGAGTGGTCGGTGCTGGATTGGAACACCCCGTCGATCGACTTCTACCGGGCGCTCGGCGCGGTCGCGATGGACGAATGGACCGCCTTCCGGCTCACTGGTCCGGCTCTGGAGCGAACGGCGCAGGGAACCGGTTGATCCACTCGTTGGCCGGCCGGCTGACCAGCAGACCACCGCTGATGCCGCCGACCAGGATCACCAGGATTCCCCAGATCAGCTCACCGCTGGGCGCGATCAGCCAGATCCCGATCGCGATCATCACGATCTGGGTGAGCAGGCTCGGCGTGCGCCCCCACCGCCGCCCCCGCAGCACCGCGGTGCCGCACGCGGCGATCAGCGCCGCGATGACCAGGTAGTACACGCCCTGCGCGGCGACCTGGCCGAACGGCGCGTCTGCCGCAATTCCGGAGACCACGGTGACCCCGGCCAGCACCAGCACACCGAACGCCTCCACCAGCACCAGCAGGCCGGCGAGCGCCACCGGCGGCGGCGGCGGGATGGTGATCGGGGGTGGATCAACGGGGACGCTCACCCGCGCCAGGGTACCGACGGGCTCCGTTCGAGTGACCAGGTTCGGCCCTCCGCGCGCCGGTGGAAGGACAGAAATCGGCGACTCGGTTCGGGAGTGCCTCCTGCGGGATCGATCCGCGCGGCGTGACCGACTCGACAACCGCACCCGGGGGCGGTAGCGCCCGGCGAACACCGGGTTCGACGTAGGCTGCCCGACAATGCGTGCTTTGCTGATCGTCAACCCCCACGCGACGTCGACCAACGAACGGCGGCGCGACCTGCTCGCGCACGCGCTGGCCGGTGAGCTCTCGCTGCGGGTTGCACACACGGAGAGCCGGGGGCACGCCGCCCACCTGGCGGCCGCAGCGGCGGACAGCGGCGTGGACCTGATCGTGGTGCACGGCGGCGACGGCACGGTCAACGAGGTGGTCAACGGGTTGATGTACCGCGGGGTCCGGCCGGACTCCCCACTGCTGGCGGTCGTTCCCGGCGGTTCGACAAACGTCTTCGCCCGCGCCCTTGGCGTCGACGCCGATCCGACGGTGGCCACCGAGCAGATCCTGGAGGCGCTGGCCGCTCACCGGGTCACGCTGGTCTCGTTGGGCCGGGCCGACGACCGCTACTTCACCTTCAACGCCGGCCTCGGCCTGGACGCCGAGGCCGTGCACGCGGTGGAGAAGCGCCGGCACACCGGCAGCCCCATTTCGAACTTCATGCACTTCCGGATGACGGTGAGAGGGTACTTCAAGTCCGACCGCAAACACCCGCGGATGACCGTCGAACTTCCGGGCCGGGACCCGATCGAGGGCGCCTACCTGGCGTTCGTCTCCAACGTCGATCCATGGACGTACTTCGGAAAGCGACCGGTGCGGACCAACCCGGGCACGTCGCCGAAGGGTGGTCTCGGGGTCTTCACCATGACGAAGATCAGCGCGCCCACCGCGCTGCGCGCGTCCGCGGAGATCCTGCGCACGAAAGCCGCGGCCAAGAGCTCCAAGTCGATCATCAGGGCCCAGGACGTGGACTGGGTGACGGTCCGGTGCAAGGAGCCCGTCGATCTGCAGGTGGATGGAGATTACCTGGGTACCCGATCCGAAGTCGAGTTCGTCTCTGTACCTCACGCCCTGCGATTAGTACTGTAAGTCCGAAAAGCATTGCCCGACCGGGGGACTTTTTGCCCCAGGGTCTGGTCTGAATCGTGGTGACCAGGCATCATGTGGGCGGGGGAACAGCCACAAGGACGTGACTTCTGTAACCCCGGAGTGACCAACTCTTGACACTACCGTCCCATGTGAAACCATTCACAAGGTCGCTCGGTCCTCTCGAGCGTGCCCGACTTCCCGCCCTGACAACCGATACTCAGCCGGATCATGCCTCCGGCATCGCACCTAGGAGTGCATACTCATGGACTGGCGTCACCGCGCGATCTGCCGCGACGAAGACCCGGAGCTCTTCTTCCCCGTCGGCAACTCCGGCCCCGCCCTGCTCCAAATCGCCGAGGCCAAGGCCGTCTGCCAGCGTTGCCCCGTCACCAGCGAGTGCCTCGCCTGGGCGTTGGAAACCGGACAGGACGCGGGCGTGTGGGGTGCGATGAGCGAGGACGAGCGCCGCTCGCTCAAGCGCCGGCGCGCTCGCGCCCGGGCCCGCAGCCTGTAGTCCGGACAGCCCAGAGGAGCGTCGCGACCGCACCCCCGGGGAATTGAAGCCACCATCAGCCTGGTTCGGGATGCCGAACCAGGCTGATGTTCTTCCGGGTGGGTGGCTGCTGGTGGTCATCACCCTCCTGCCGTGCGTCGGTGCGGCCTGCAGCTCAGCTCCGCCCCCGCAAGGGCACCAGGATCCTGACCGCGGTCCCCCGCTCGCCCTTCCGGTGGCACATCTCGATGGACCCGAGCAGCTCCGAGTCCACCAGGGTGCGGACGATCTGCAGGCCGAGCCCGGATGCCTTCTCCATACTGAAGCCTTCCGGCAGCCCCTGGCCGTCGTCGGACACCACGATGTCGAGCTCCTTCGCGGAGCGGTCGACGGCGATGGTGACCTGGCCCTCCCCCGGCTCCGGCCCGAAAGCGTGCTGGAGGGCGTTCTGCACGATTTCGGCGAGCACCATCACCAACGGGGTGGCCAGCTCGGCGCCCAGGATGCCGAAGGTGCCCACTCGGCGGACCCGGGCGGAGGTCTCCGCGGCGGCCACGTCCGAGATCATCGGCACCAACCGATCCACGATCTGATCGAGATCCACCCGGTCGTCCGGAGAGGTGGACAGCGTCTCGTGAACCAGCGCGATGGACGCGACCCGCCGCATGGACTCGCTCAGCGCCTGACGAACCGATGGGTCCGTCGACCGGCGTCCCTGCATGCGCAGCAGCGCGGCGACGGTTTGCAGATTGTTCTTCACCCGATGGTGGATCTCCCGGATGGTCGCGTCCTTGGACAACAGTGCCCGGTCCCGCCTGCGGACCTCCGTCACGTCCCGGACCAGCACCAGCGCACCGGACGCCCGGCCGTGCGGGCGCAGCGGCAACGCCCGGAACAGCACGGTCGCGGCGCGGGCCTCCACCTCCATCCGCAGCCCAGCGCGGCCGTCGACAGCCCCGTTGATGCGGGCGGCCAGCTCGGCGGCGTCGAACGGGTCGTCGATCAGCGGCCGGGTCAACGCCGCCAGGTCCTGGCCGAGCACCTCGCCGTTGTAGGTCAGCCGGTGGTAGGCCGAGAGCGCGTTGGGGCTCACATAGACGACCTTGCCGTCCGCGTCGAGGCGGAGCAGCCCGTCACCGGCACGCGGGCCGGTGTGCATCTCACCGTGGTGCTCGCTGGGCGGGAACGTGCCGTCGGCGACCATCTGGAACAGGTCGTCGGCGGCGTCCACGTACGCCGTTTCGAGCAGGCTGGCCTCCCTGCCGACCATGCTGTTGGTGTCCCGCTCGATCAGCGCGATGATGCGGTCCAGATGACGGACCGGGATGACCTCGCGCCGGAGCCACGAGCCGGGCGCGTCCAGCGGCGGCGGCTCGGACATCACCCGCTCTTCTTCCCAGGCATGCCGCAGCAACGGGAAGTCGGACGGCTCGATGGTGCCGGACACCCGATCGTCGACGAAGGCGGTCACTCCGGTGGTCGGCCGTGCCTGCGCCGCGCAGATCATCACTCCGGTGCCGGTCGGTACCCAGAGCAGCAGGTCGGAGAACGACAGGTCAGCGAGCAGCTGCCATTCGGAGACCACCGCCTGCAGGCGGGCCACTGCCGACCCCGAGAGGTCGCTGTGCTCGGCGAGGAGATCGGACAGGGTCGACATCGCTGGTGGTCCCCGATCTGGGCGTCGCCGGACCGGGGATCGAGATGCGGTCCGTCACGGCCTGAGTGGCAGCGGTCCGCGACGGCGCCGATACCTGGTGGCGGTCTGTGTCAGGAGATCTCCGCGATCAGGTCACCTTCCTGAACGACGGTGCCCTCTTCGACCGCGATCTTGGAGACGGTGCCGTCCACCTCGACGATCACCGGGATCTCCATCTTCATCGACTCCAGGATCACCAGCGTGTCGCCGTCCTCGACGGTGTCGCCCTCGGCCACCAGCACCTTGTAGACGTTGGCCACCATCTCTGCGCGTACCTCTTCGGCCATCGCCGTTCCTCTCCGTCGGATCCGTTCAGGTCCCCACGCCTGCCCGAGTTCCCGCCGTGCCCGGTCACCGGACATCGTGGAAATGCGGGTCGGTCGATCGCGAGGGACGTGTGCGCACCGGACCGGGCGGGCGGCGAAGGTGACGTGCACCACCGACCGCACCGGGTGTCACCGGCGACTGGCAGATCATCCCATCATCGGCGGGTCGCTGCGTGACCACCACATCCGGGCGACGGCTCGGGGCGATCACTGCTGGCCAGGGACAGCTGGCAGCGCGGCACCCGCGTCCAGATCGGCCGGCTCCCCGCCCTGCGCGAATCGCGGCGCCGGCCGACGAACGTGGCACGATGAAGCTCGCACCGGCGGGCCGTGGTCACGGTCCGTCGAAGACGGCGGCCCCAATGCCAACGGCCCGGGGCATTCGAACGATGAACGGAGAGCGACATGGGTAAGCGCGCGCGCAAGAAGAAGGCTCGCAAGAAGGGCTCGGCCAACCACGGCAAGCGCCCCAATTCCTGATCAGCACGCAGACCACGACCCCGCACGGAATATCCGGGCGGGGTCGTGCCGTCGCGCCGGGCCGATCGCACCGGGCCGATCGCACCGGGCCGATCGCACCGGCCGATCGCACCGGCCGATCGCACGGTCCTGAGCCGCAGAGCCTGGCACCGCCGCAGTCAGCGGGCTGACGCGTCCCCCGCCTCCCTGGGGCGCTCGGCCGTGACGGTCAACGTGCTGGTCGTCACCTGCACCGAACTCCCGTCGTCATCGCACAGTGCCGCCGACATCGTCGCCAGCCGAGCCACGAGCCGCACCCGCAGCCGCTCCGGCGCCCGGTCGCCGCCGCATTTGCTGTGCAACAGATGCTTGAGCTTCTCGTCGATGCCGGCCTCGGCCAGGCACGGCGAGCAGTCGTCGAGGTGACGCTGCACCGCTGCCCGGTTCTCCGGATCCATCTCGTCGTCGAGGAACAGCCAGACGTCGCGCAACACCTCGTCGCAGCGGCTGCCGTTGGCCTTCTCCGGATCAGCGCCCGCCATTGCTGGGACCCACCTTCCGTTCGTCCCCGACGGACAGTTGTGTCGATTCCCGTGCGCCGACCGGCGCGGGTGCCGCGTCCGAGTCGGGCGCCCCGACCGCTGCGGCGGTCTGGGGTGCTGCGGTCTCGGGTGCTGCGGCCGATCCGTCGGCCCCGGGACGCGGCGGCCGCAGGAATCCGCGCTCCTTGGCGTACTCGGTCAACAGATCTCGCAGCTGCCGACGCCCGCGATGCAGCCGGGACATCACGGTGCCCAAGGGAGTGCCCATGATCTCGGCGATTTCCTTGTACGCGAAGCCCTCGACGTCGGCCAGGTAGACGGCCAGCCGGAAGTCCTCCGGGAGTTCCTGCAGCGCCTCCTTGACGTCCGAGTCGGGCAGCCGGTCCAGCGCATCCATCTCTGCCGAGCGCAGCCCGGTCGAGGTGTGCGATTCGGCCGCCGCGAGCTGCCAGTCGGTGATCTCATCGGTCGCCGAGACCACCGGTTGTCGCTGCTTCTTGCGGTAACCATTGATGTAGGTGTTCGTCAGGATCCGGTAGAGCCACGCCCGCAGGTTGGTGCCCTGGGTGAAGCTGCGGTAGGCAGCGAACGCCTTCAGGAACGTCTCCTGCACCAGGTCCTCGGCGTCAGCAGGATTGCGGGTCATCCGCAACGCCGCGGCGTAGAGCTGATCCAGCAACGGCATCGCCTGCTCGGTGAACCGCTGCGCCAGGTCCTCGTCGGGGGCTGTTGTAGCCATCCTCGTCACCCCCCTCGCGCTGCCGGTCGACGCCGCGGCGCCGTGATCGACGAACTCAGCGAGCACGGCGGTTGCGCCGACCCGGGCGCGCCGGCCCGCCGGGCGCCGCTGTGAGGGTACCTGGCGGGCCTGAGCCGGTGGTCGGCGCCGATCGCGCGGGGTCTGACTCGGCAGCGGACCAAGCATCTTCTGGGTTCGCGCCGCCGGTGCTTGAGACCCGGACTCATCGCGCGCCGGGAGCGTGGCAGTCGCCGGCGTCGCGTTCGCCGGTGTCGCCTCCGTCGGTGCGGACCGTCGTCTCGCGGGCTGGAGCAATGGCATGTGTCAGGACTCCCTTCCTGTGTGGAGCCAACGCCCGTCGGAAGGGAGCTATTCCGGCGCTATGACCGGTTCTGGGATGTGACGGCGATGTGGGATCGACCTGGCGTCAGCGCCCTGCTTGCGGATCAGTCCTGATCAGGCAGTGGTTCGAGGATCACCACCGGGATCTGCCGGTCGGTCTTCGTCTGGTAGACCGCGTAGTCCGGCCACACCGACACCGCGCGGTCCCACCACTCCTCGCGCTCCTTGCCGGTCGCTGTGTGCGCGCGATACCGCCGCTTGACGGCCTTGTCCTGCAGCGAAACCACCGGGTCCGACTGCAGGTTGAGGTACCAGACGGGATGCTTCGGCGCGCCGCCCAGCGAGGCGATCACCGCATACCTCTCGCCGTCCGTGACACGCATCAGCGGCATCTTGCGGATGGCGCCGCTGTGCCGGCCGCGGGTGGACAGGATCACCACGGGCACTCCGCGCATGTCCCAGCGTTCGGCACCGTCAGTGGCCTCGTAGGCACGGACCTGTTCGTTGGCGCGCTCGCTGGCGCCGGGGAGATGATTGGGTTCGGCTGTCATGGCCGGCCTCCAGGGGCTGACGAGTCGAGACGTGGACGCTCACGTCAAATCTTGCGTGACCAAATCTTGCGCGACCTCGGACAGCCACTCGACATTGGGGTCGCCGAGTTGAGTGCCCGGACCCAGCCGCCCAGTGATGATCAACACTTGCGGCCCTTTTAGGTTGTGACGCAACCCGAATGGGCCACAGACGTTGATCATCCGACACGGCCGGCGCGGCGCCGATCGGTTCCGGGGCTCAGCTTGCCGGCGTCACCACGCCACCGGCAGCGTCTGCACGCTGTAGACGATCGAGGAGTTGCGGAACGCAAGGTCCGCCGTCGGGACGGCGAGCCGCAGGGTCGGGAACCGGCGGGCCAGCGCCGGGAACGCCGCGCGCAGCTCCATCCGGGCCAGCTCGGCGCCGACGCAGCGATGAATCCCGTACCCGAAGGCCAGGTGGGAGCCGGCCGGCCTGGTCGGGTCGAAGGAGTCCATGGACGGTTGGCCCTCCACAGCAAGGACGGCGTCCCGGTCGGCCGCGGACAGTGACACCAGCACCATCTGCCCTGCGGGGACCGTCACGCCGCCGATCTGGATCTCCGTCCTGGCGAAACGCGGGAACGCCACCTGGACCACGGTCAGGTAACGCAGCAACTCCTCGACCGCCCGGTGCACGGCGTCACCGTCGGCACCATCAGCACCGCCGAGTTGCGCAAAATACTCCGGGCTCTGCAGCAGCGCCAGCACCCCGAGCGACAGGCTGCTGGCCGTGGTTTCGTGCCCCCCGGTGAGGATGCCGTCGGCAATCCCGGCCAGCTCGCGATCGGTGAGCTCGTCGCCGTGCTCCCGGATCAGCATGCCCAGCAGTCCCTCGCCGGGATCGGCACGCTCGCGGAGCACCAGGGTCTGCAGGTAGTCCAGCGAGGTGCCGATGGTGTCCAGCGGTGACGCCTCGCTGCCCAGGTCGAAGCGCGCCGTCGACAGCGCCTGGAAATCGTCCCGGTCGGAGTACGGCACGCCCAGCAACTCGCAGATCACCAGCGACGGGATCGGCAGCGCGAACAGGTGCACCAGGTCGGCGGGCGGCCCGGCCGCCTCGATCGCGTCGAGCTGCTCGGTGATGATCGCGTCGATCCGCGGCTGCAACCGCTGCAGCCGGCGCATGGTGAACTCCGGAGTCAGCAGCCGCCGCAGCTTGGTGTGGTAGGGCGGGTCTGTCATGCCCAGGCCACCCGGGTCCTGCTCGTCGCCCTCGCCGAAGTTGCCGAACGCGTTGCTGAACGTGGTGGCGTCGCCGAGCACCTCTTTGGCCGCGTCATAGCCGGTGACCAGGTACGCCTTGATCCCGAACGGCAGTTCCAGGATGCTGACCGGCTCGGTCTCCCGGCGCGCGGTGAGCTCCGGGATCGGGTCGAGCACGTCACGGGTGAACAACAGCGGCATGTACAGCGCGTCGGTCATCGAGGTCCTTCTGCAGGCTGGTCCGGCTGATTGAGGTGCTCACCATCGTGACCCGTGCCGGTCGCGAACGGGGCGATGACGTCCAGGAGTTGCTCGGCGAGCCGCACATCCTCGCTGAGATCCCGGTCCTTGGTGGCGCCGGGGAGCGCGGCACAGGTCCGCCAGACGCCGTCCAGCGCCACCGGCGGGACCACTCGGCGGATGCGCAATGCCCGGACCGCCGCGACCAGTTCGACGGCCACCAGCACCCGGGTGGCGGGGATCGCCTCCGCGAGTTGGTCGGCGGCCAGCGGCGCGTAGGTGGAGTCCTGCTCCACTCCGCGGGAGGCCTCGACGGTCTGCCCGGCGGCAGGTACCGCCGCCGCCCGCACCGCGCCCAGCGCCGCCCCCGCGGTGTACTCGAGCACGATGATCCCCGAGGAGGCGAGCGGTCCGCCGGCCAGGAACAGGCGCGGTTCCGGCGCTGCGTCCACCGCCGTGGCGACCGGTCCTTGCGGCGGCTGCGCCGTGCCCAGACCAGGATCAAGACCAGAATCGAGACCGGCGGCGGGCAGCAGCGGCTCGGTGAGCAACGCCAGCCGGTTGACCGACCGACCGCCGCGCGGGCCCGCCCCGAGGACGCACCATCCAACGCGGCCGTCAGGTGCAGGGCGTGAAATCCGCCGTGGTGCACCACCTCCGCCGCGGTCATCGCTCTGACCTGGTCAGCCGACAGCGGGGGGCCGGCCGTGGTGGCGTGACTGTGCAGCAACGGGTCGGCTGAGCCTGGTTCGTCGATCGCGGCTCGCCCGACATCGGGTGTGGCGTGACCGGCGGGGTGACCAAGTGGTTGGTCCCGCCGTTGATGGATCAGCGCACCGACGCCGGTCGACCGGCCGTAGACCGGGCCGCCGGCGGCCAGCGCCAGCACCGCGTCGTGCCCGGCGGCCAGCCTGACGTCGATGCCCGCGGCCAAACGAACCGGTTCATGGCGGCGGGCGATCAGCCCGATCTGCTCACAGGCCAAGGTTCCGCGACCCGGCTCGATCACCAAGTCAGTGTCGCCGATCGGCCCTGGCCCGGAGAGCGGGACCCACCCTGGGCCCAGCTTCGTCAAGATCTCTAGCGATTCAGTACCGGGCTGTCCCCGGCGAATCCGGCCGCCGACAAACCGGTCCGCAGTGAGGCAGGTAACCAGAGCATCGGCAGGCAGCGTCGCTGTCGGATGATCGGGGTACTGTCGCTCAACGAACGCGACCGAGCCGTGCTCGACGTGTTGCGTCCCTAGTCATCGCCACTCCACGACCGCGAATACCCGGCCCGTAGGGAGACGACAGTGATCAACTTCGACGACGTGTCGAAGATCTTCGGCGATGGCGACCACCGAACGGCGGCCGTCGAAGACCTGACCATCGAGATCCCCACCGGGAAGATCACTGTGTTCGTCGGTCCGTCCGGCTGCGGCAAGACCACCTCACTGCGGATGATCAACCGGATGATCGAGCCGACGTCCGGCACCGTGCTGATCGACGGCGTGGACACCCGCAGCATCGACGCGCCGAAGCTGCGCCGCGGCATCGGCTATGTGATCCAGAACGCCGGCCTCTTCCCGCACCGCACCGTGCTGGACAACGTCGCTACCGTCCCGGTGCTCGAGGGGCAGAGCCGGAAGGCGGCCAGGGCCGTCGCGGCCGAACTGCTGGAACGCGTCGGCCTGCCCGGAGAGATGGGCCGCCGCTACCCTGCGCAGCTGTCCGGCGGGCAGCAACAACGGGTCGGGGTGGCCAGGGCGCTGGCCGCGGACCCTCCGGTGATGCTGATGGACGAGCCGTTCTCCGCGGTGGACCCAGTCGTCCGCGCGCAGTTGCAGGACGAGTTCACCCGGCTGCAGGCCGACCTGGGCAAGACCATCGTCTTCGTCACACACGACATCGACGAGGCCGTCAAACTTGGTGACGCGATCGCGGTCTTCGCCGTCGGTGGCAGGCTCGCGCAGTACGCGACCCCGGCCGAGGTGCTCAGCCACCCCGCCGACGACTTCGTGGCCGATTACGTCGGTCGCGACCGCGGGTATCGCGCGCTGTCCTTCACCGTCGCGGGGAACCTGCCGGTGCACGACGAACCCACTCTGCGGCTGCGATCGACCGGTGACTCGAGCCTGATACCGCCGGACGCCGCGCCCGGCGAGCCGTACTGGGTGCTGGTCGTCGACGATGCACGTCAGCCGCGCGGCTGGGTCGACGCCCGCCGCGACACCGGGGGGCGCCCGCTGGACCTCGACGACCTTGTCCTCGGCGGCTCCCTGGTCGGCCCACAGTCGTCGCTGCGCACCGCGCTGGATGCCGCGCTGTCCTCGCCGTCCGGCCGCGGCGTCGCCATTGATGCCGACGGCAGGGTGACCGGCACCGTCGAGGCGCGCGACGTGCTGGACGCCATCGAGCGCGCCCGCGTCGCGCAGGGCGTCCTCGACGGCGCCGAGCCCCCGGCTGCCTCGGCCCGCACCGGCGATGCGGACCAGGCCGCCGCGGCGGTCCTGTCGTGAACTGGAACTGGCTGAACCGCAACACCGACCAGATCCTGTCCTGGCTGCTGGCGCACCTGTGGCTCGCCGCGCTGCCGACCCTGCTCGGCCTGCTGCTCGCGTTACCGCTGGGTGCACTCGCCTTCCGCTACCGCTGGTCCTACGCGACCCTGATCACCCTGGCCGGGTTGCTCTACACCATCCCGTCGCTGGCGCTGTTCGTCGTGCTCCCCGGCATCCTGGGCACCCGGATCCTCAACCCGCTCAACGTGGTGGTGGCGCTCACGCTCTACACGCTGGCGCTGCTGGTCAGGGTCGTCGCCGACGCGCTCGACTCGGTCCCGCCGCTGGTCCGGCAGAGCGCGACGGCCATGGGTTACCGCCCCATCCGGTCGCTGATCACCGTGCAGCTGCCGCTGGCTGTCCCGGTGATCGGGGCCGGCCTCCGGGTGGCCGCCGTGTCCAACGTCAGCCTGGTCTCGGTGGCCGCCCTCCTGGGCGTGCCACAGCTCGGGCAGCTGTTCTTGGTCGGCTTCCAGCTCGACTTCTACACCCCGATCATCGCCGGCATCGTGCTCTGCCTGCTGGTGGCCGGCGTGTTCGACACGATCATCCTGGTCGCCGTGCGGATCGCGACCCCGTGGACCAGGGCGGTGAGCCACCGATGAACGGCGCGTTCACCTGGCTGACGACCGGTGCGAACTGGTCGGGCCCCGACGGTGTCTTGGCTCGATTGGCGGAGCACCTCTGGTACACCTTCCTGGCCCTGGCGATCGCGCTGGTCATCGCGCTGCCCATCGGCGCGGCGATCGGGCACACCGGCCGGTTGACCGGGCTGGTGTCCGGCCTGGCCAACGCGTTGCGGGCATTGCCCACCCTGGGATTGCTGATCCTGCTGGCGCTGTGGGGACTCGGCACGTTCAAGGGCAGCATCGCCCTTGTCGGCCCGGCGATTGCGGTGCTGGTCATCCTGGCGATCCCGCCGATCCTGTCCAACACCTACGCTGGCATCGCGGCGGTCGACCCTGCGGCCCGGGATGCCGCCAAAGGCATGGGAATGACGGGCCGCGAGGTCCTCACCAAGGTCGAACTGCCGGTCGCCCTGCCGTTGATCATGTCCGGCATCCGATCGGCGTTCCTGCAGGTGGTGGCCACCGCGACCATCGCGGCCGTGGTCTCCCTCGGTGGGTTCGGGCGTTACGTCATCGACGGCAACTCGACGCAGAACTACCCGATGATGGTCGCCGGGTCGCTGCTGGTCGCGGTCCTGGCGATCGTCGGCGACCGGATCCTCGCGCTGATCGGGCACTTCGTCATCTCCCCCGGCCTCACCGGACGGAAGGTTCGTGCCAGGGCCACCACCTCCGACATGGTCGTGGCGATCGAAATGGAAGGCGGATCTGCCGTGCTCGAGCCGGCGAACCGGGCTGGAGGCGACCGATGACGCGCCACCAGTTCCGCCTCCGATGTTTGCCTTCACC
The DNA here is from genome assembly GCA_038325895.1 of Mycobacteriales bacterium. Lineage (GTDB taxonomy): Bacteria > Actinomycetota > Actinomycetes > Mycobacteriales > Nakamurellaceae > Nakamurella. Next base: position 6,612 of record JBBQJM010000005.1, on the reverse strand, counting down.
GCCATCACTGCTGAACCCCCCACCTGAACCGCGACTTGAACCGTTCCTGAACCGCTCCGGTCCCGACCACGTCGGATCGAAGGCCCCGCCCAGACCCCGCCAGAACCCCACCCGCCAAGGAGTAACCCGTGTCCGTCCGTTCCACCCTGACCCGCGCGAGCGTGCTGATCGCCGCCGGACTCGCCGCAGCCCTGACGCTGACCGCCTGCGGGTCATCATCCGATCCGCTGGCCACCTCCTCGACCGCGTCGGCGGCTGCCTCCGGCTCCGCCGCCTCCGAATCCGGCTCGGCCGCCGGCGGTTCGATCGTCATCGGATCCGCCAACTTCCCGGAGAGCGCGCTGATCGCCAACATCTACGCCGCGGCACTCAAGGCCAAGGGCGTCGACGCCTCCACGAACCTCAACATCGGCAGCCGCGAGATCTACCTCAAGGCGCTGCAGGACGGTTCGATCGACCTGGTACCGGAGTACAGCGGCGTGCTGCTGCAGTACTTCGATCCGACCACCACCGCCGTCTCGTCCGACGACGTCTACACCGCACTGGTCGCCAAGACCCCCAGCGGGCTGAAGGTGCTGACGAAGTCGGCGGCTGAGGACAAGGACGCCGTTGTGGTCACCAAGGCCACCGCCGATGCGAACAACCTGAAGTCGATCGCCGACCTGGCGCCGGTTGCCTCCACCTTCGTGCTCGGCGGCCCGCCGGAGTGGGCGACCCGGCCGACCGGCGTTCCCGGGTTGAAGGAGAAGTATGGCCTGACCTTCAAGGAGTTCAAGGCGCTGGACGCCGGCGGGCCGCTGACCCTGGGCGCGCTGACCAGCGATCAGATCCAGGCCGGCAACCTGTTCACCACCGACCCGTCCATCCCGGCGAACGACCTGGTGGTGCTGGAGGACCCGAAGAACCTGTTCGCCGCGCAGAATGTGCTGCCGCTGATCAGCGCCGCCAAGTCCACCCCTGAGGTGCAAGCAGCGCTGGACGCAGTGTCGGCGAAGCTGGACACCGCGACCCTCACCGAGCTGTTGACCAAGGTGCAGGTCGACAAGGAGGACTCCGCGCAGGTCGCGCAGGAGTGGGTGGCGGCGAACCTGCAGTAGCCCTCGCTCTTGCTGTGCGAGTCGAACGGGCCGGTCCCTGACGGGGGCCGGCCCGTTCGGCGTCCACGCCATCTGCCGGTGAGAGCCCAGATCGTGGACGATCAGCTCGACATGGCGGACGGATCATCCACGATCAGCGGCGTCGAAAGCCGGACGGCCGCCGACCGGCGCTACCCTCAGCCCATGCCCGCCGCCCCGACCCCGGCGATCGCCGCCCTGGTGACAGCGAAGATCCCGCACACCCTGCACCCCTATCACCACGACCCGTCGACCACCGCCTTCGGCGACGAGGTGGTCACGGCCCTGGGCTGGGACCCCGAGCGGGTGTTCAAGACGCTCGTCGCCTCCATCGACGGCGCGCTCACCGTGGGCATCGTTCCGGTCGCGGCGCAGCTGGACATGAAGGCGCTGGCCGCGGCGGCAGGCGGGAAGAAGGCGCAGCTGGCGAAGGTGGCCGACGCGGAGCGCTCGTCCGGCTATGTGGCGGGCGGGATCTCGCCCCTGGGGCAGCGCAAGGCGTTGCCCACCGTCGTCGACAGCAGCGCGGAGCAATTCTCCACGATCATGGTCAGTGCCGGCAAGCGGGGTTTGCAGGTCGAACTCGCTCCGACGAGTTTGATCGCACTGTGTCACGCAAAGGTCGCCGTCATCGCCAACGGTTGACTCATTGTTGCCCGTGCGGCTGGCCCAACAGGGCCAGATGAGTGATGATCACTGGGATCGACCGGCCGCGAGCCGCGGCACGGCCCTGACCAAGAACGACGGCCGTCAGTGCAGCAATGGGGACGGGATGAGCCAACCGCCCGTTCGGCCTGCACAGCAGCCGCCCGGAAGGCCCTGGCCCGCCCCACCGCGCGCGGGCGACGCCGACCAGCGGCGGGGTCCGGCGGCCACTGCACCCGGGGAGCTCACCCAGGACCTCATCGACACGGACACCTGGACCGACGAGATGGTCGCCCGCGCCGGCATCCCGATCATCGACACCAGGTTTGTGACGGTCGGCGGCGGCATCGGCTCCTTCGTCACCGTCGACTACCTCCGGATCTACGGCGTGCCTGCGTCGGACATCACGGTGCTCACCCAACTGGAGACCCCATGGTCCAGTTACGAATACCTCACCCGGGTCTCGCAGATCCCACGCGGTGAACGGCTGCGCTCGGACTCGAAATCGACGCCGGACAACATCTGGGGATTCCCCAGTTACGCGGTCCGCGAGGCGCTCGCCGCGAAGTCGTTCAAGGACTTCGTGAAGCCGCTGTGGAACGTGCTGACCGAGCCCATTCTGTCGGACTACTACACGCCGAAGGCAGGTCAGGCGTTCGAGAGCATGGAACGTGAGCACGACCGGATCGGCTACGCGCAGTGCGTCCGCAAGGGACAGGTACGGATGATCCGGCGGCGCAGGGAAGGTGGGTACTTCACCATCCTGACCCCGCCGGTGGGCGCCACCCCCACGCGACGGCTGGCCTATCGGAGCCCGTACGTGCACGTCGCGATCGGCTATCCGGGCCTGAAGCTGCTGCCGGACCTGCAGCGCTACCGCGAGTACTACCGGGACCCGTCCAGGGTCGTGAACGCATACGAGCCGCACGAACACGTCTACCAGCAACTCGCGCTCCGCCCGGGCACCGTGGTGATCCGTGGCGGAGGCATCGTGGCATCCCGGGTGCTGCAGCGGCTGATCGACGACCGCGACCGACTCGGGCTGCAGACCCAGATCGTGCACGTGTTCCGGACCTACGTCACCGGTGCGCACGGGCCCAATATCTTCATGCGCCGCAAGGGCGGTGACGGCTGGGCCTACCAGGGATTCAACTACCCCAAGTCGGTCTGGGGCGGGCAGCTCAAGGCCAAGATCCGTGGCCTGGAGGGCGAGGAACGCGCCGAGGCCTACAAGCTGATGGGTGGTACCAACACCCCGGTCCGCAAGCTCTGGCAGTCACAGCTCACCCGCGGGCGGGCCGAGGGCTGGTACCGCACGGTCGTCGGCGAGGTGACCGAACTGCGCCCCGGCCGTGGCGGCCAGGGTGTGGTCACCTTCCTGGAAACCCGGCAAGGTCCGGTGGAGCTGCACTCGGACTTCGTCATCGACTGCACCGGGTTGGAGGCCGACATCCGGGAGCACCGGGTGCTGGCCGACCTGATGGATCACAGCGGCGCGGGCCGCAATCCCGTCGGCCGACTGGACGTCGACCGCAACTTCGAGGTGATCGGCACCCGCAGCCAACCGGGCAAGATGTACGCCTCCGGCAGCGCCACCCTCGGCGGTTACTTCCCCGGCGTGGACACCTTCCTCGGTCTGCAGATCGCGGCCCAGGAGATCTGCGACGACCTGGCGAAACTCGGCTTCTGCCAACGGTTCGGGGTTCTCGCGTCGACGAAATGCGAGGGCGAGCGCACCGGTGGATCGCGGCACCGCTCACCCAACTCCCGCCCACCCCGGTCCGCAACTCCCGGTCACCCCCTCTCCGCGAAGGCCGCTGGCTCTTCGGTAGCGAGCGCGAGAACCGCGGCCGGGAATCCGCGTATCCATTCGCGACCTGCCGCCCTCCGAAAAGCGAGGGTCCCGACCGGCCATCGACGACGATGTCAGGCCAGGAAACGGGGGAGAGACATGACAATGCTCAATCTCGACGGCGTCCTGGTCATCTTCGAGGGACTGACGCACCGCTTGCGCTGGGACCAGCAACCTGGCTGGCTTCCAGCGCTCGAACTGATCGAACGCCCAAGGCCGGAGTGCCGGGTGCTGGGCCACATCTGGCCCAACCGCACCGCTGCGGCAACGCTCAGGCGAAAGATCGGTCATGGCCAGAAGGCCGTCGTCATCCTCGACGGGCAATCACCCGTGATTGACCTCCCCCGCAGCATGGTTCCGCGGATCCCGGTCGGCGCCATCGATGTCAGTGCAGGCGGCGGAGACCGGGCATCGTTGTGCGTCCAGCCGTTGACCTGGCTGGCACCGAGGGACCGCGCCCGCGGCGAGTCCTTCGCCGCCGGCGCCGAGGAGCTGTTCGCCGAACAGCATCCACCCTCGTCACCCCAAGTCGAGGACGACCTGATCGGGACCCGCGAGCCGCTGCGGTTCGTCTACTACCGGCGGGCAATGGGCATCGACACGCTCCGCGACGTGATCGCGCGGGTTTTCGCCGACCAGCACTCAGCGCACGTGCTGCCCATCGATCACGGTCAGGACGCACGACCCGTGCCCATCCCCACGCCCGCTCGCAAGGTCGCCTGAGGGTCCGAACCGCAAACGCGCTCCGCGGGGTCGGCGGCGGCCGTCAGAGTAGGACCGCCTGGCTGATCGGCTCGACCCGCTGCAGCAGCTCGGGATCGTCGTTGGCGACCGTCCCCACCCTGGGCCCGATCGGCCGGAGCTCCAGTCCGGCCACCAGTTCCTCCGACGGCGGGGTGAGCAGTGGCTCGGGATCGACCTGCGGGTCCAGCCACGCGTACCATTCACCGGCCGGCAGGATGAGCGGCATCCGGTCGTGGATATCGCGCATCGGGCCGACTGCATCGCTGGTGATGATCGTCATGGAGACCAGCGGATCGCCGTCCGGCGAGCGCCAGTATTCCCAGAGTCCGGCGAAGGCCATGACCGATCCGTCGGCCGGGCTCATGTAGTACGGCTGCTTGAGCACCGACTTCCTGGTCCGTCCGGACGATCCGGTGGTTCCTCGCGCAGATCCCCCGGCACCCAGCTTCTTCCATTCGTAATATCCGCTGGCCGGGATCAGGCAACGGCGGCGGGCCAGGGCCGTGCGGAAGGCGGCCTTGGTGGTCAGCGATTCCGCCCTGGCGTTGAACATCCGATTGCCCACCGAGATGTCCTTGGCCCAGGACGGCACCAGGCCCCAGCGCATCGGCTCGACCTGCCGGCGGGCCTCGGTGGGCGGCACCCGCGGATCGACCCGGACCACCGGAACCGTGATGGTCGGCGCGATGTTGTACCTGGGCCGCACCGGATCGCCCCCGTACAACCCCGCCGCTCCCCCGGCGTCGGCGTCGGGTTCGGCGTCGAAGGTCCCGTACAGGGACTCCGGTTCCATCGTCAGCGTGTAGCGACCGCACATACCGGCCATGGTGCCATCGGCCCCCCGACAGTGTCGCGAGTGGGCCTTTCAAGATCATCTCGACTTTTCGAGATCATCGTTGTGGGACCTGCGCTGGTTGATCACCGGGCCGGGACTCGGAAGTGTGTGGGGGACCGGTTTCGGTCCCGGATCGGTGATCACCTTCACTCGAAGGTGTCGGGTCGCGCGCTGGGGTCGCCCCAGTCTGCGTCCAGGAATACGGTGGTTGGAAGGGCTGCCACCAGGCGTTATTCGATCGCTCCGCAGTCCATCGGGGGGAGAGTTCACCATGCAGAGCATCGTGTGGAAAGAACAGCCGGACGAGCACGATTACCCGGCCGCCGCCTCCTACCTGTCACTGCTGGCCACGCCGGGGCTGGTGAAGGAGACCGTGGACGACCTGCAATCGTCGCCGCTGCAGCACTTCAAGGCAAAGGACATCCTGCGCGCGTCCGGCCTGGCGTTGCTGCCCGAGAACAATCAGCACGTCGCCAAGGACATCGGCGTGGTGAAGGGCGGGAAGCGGTTGTCGCCGGTGCTGCTGGTTCGCGGGGCGCTGGAACGGGGCTTTCCCCTGCAGATCGCGGACGGCTACCACCGGGTGTGCGCCGGCTATCACCTCGGCGAGAACAACGACATCCCCTGCCGGATCGCCGAACTACCGATGAGCTGACCGCCGTACTGATCAACGGACAGATCAACAGGCTGAACAACGGGCTGAACAACAGGCTGAACAACGGGCCGAACAACAGGCTGAACAACGGGCCGAACAACGGGCCGAACAACGGGCCGAACAACGGGTGATCCACGGCGCCGACCCGCGCGCCCCGACCACGGACGCGATGCGCGATCATGGGAGGGTGAGCGCACCAAGGTCCGGCAGCACCGGCACCACCGACGGCCCGTCAGGGTTCCGGGTCGGCGCACCGCAGCACGCTGCCGGCCCGGCGGGGGCAGGCTGGTCGGCGCCGGTCGCGACGCAACCGGTCAGCGCCACCGTCACGGTTCCCGGCTCGAAATCCCTGACCAACCGCGCGCTGATCCTGGCCGCCCAGGCCACCGGGCCATCCCGGTTGGTCGGCGCCTTGCACAGTCGCGACACCGAACTGATGGCCGCCGCGTTGCGGGCGCTGGGGACCTCGATCACCCATGACGGCACTGATTGGCTGGTCGAACCGGCCCCGCTGTCCGGACCGGCGGTCATCGATTGCGGGCTGGCCGGCACGGTCATGCGATTCCTGCCCTCGCTGGCGGCCACCGCCAAAGGCGAGATCACCTTCGACGGCGACCCGGCCGCCCGCCGCCGGCCGATGTCCACCGTGCTCGACGCCCTGCGCGCGCTCGGCGCGTCGATCGACGGCGATGCGTTGCCGTTCACCGTGCACGGCAACGGCGCGCTCGCGGGCGGCACCGTCAGGATCGACGCGAGCGCGTCATCC
>JBBQJM010000004.1:0-22763 GCA_038325895.1 Mycobacteriales bacterium | reverse complement strand
GGCCTTGGCCCGGAAGTGGACGCGATCGTTCTCAAGGCGCTGAGCAAGAATCCGCTGAATCGCTACCAGACGGCGGCCGACATGCGGTCGGATCTCTTGCGGGCATCCGCAATACTCACGCCAACCCCCGCCCCCGTTCTGGCGATGGCCGGCGCGCACGCGGGAGCGACCGATGAGACGTCCGTGCGTGAGCCCGCCGGAGAGTCCGCCCCGCTCATGGCCCCGCCGGTTCTGGAAGCGCCGGAATGGATGTGGCAGACCGATGAGGACAAGCCGCCGGCGCGGGGCTGGGCGCTGGCAGGTGCGGGAGCGCTGGCCTTGGCGCTGGCGGTGGCGCTCTGGCTGACCCTGCGGGTGGTCACCGCTCCACCGACGCCGCCCAAGGTCGCCGTGCCCGATCTGACCGGGATGACACTGTTCCAGGCCACCGAGCAACTGCAGACCAACCACCTCGAACTCGGCACCGTCAGCACCATCGAGTCGCCGCCGAAGGACAGGAACAAAGTCGTCGTGCAGCGCCCGTCCGGCCAGACCCAGGTCGATCAGAATTCACCGGTTAATCTCGAGATCGGCACGGGCATCAAACAATAGCTGTCATCCGGGCATGAGCTAGCGTGCGCTGACGTCGCCGACCGTCCGCATCCAGGGGTCAATCACGCACTCGCAACGGTGCTTGCCAACCGAGAGCGGCGCTGCGCTGACGGTAGCCCGGGGAAGACGAACAAAGCCAACCGTTGGGGCCGACACCGGACAACTCGCACCGGCGGCTGTCTGCTGCTGGAATGACTTCACCGCGGGTGTCCCGTGTGTGATGAGCACCATCAGCGGCGAGCCGACTGAGACCATTGTCCGTCCCAATTCCGCCATAAGCCCTGCCTTCCGCGACGTCCGACTCTTTCCCTCGATGACGGCAGGCGGTGGAATGGATCTATGAAGTGTGATCCACCGCACCGCCTTGGCCCGGCACCCGTCGCCGAGACCGGTAACAACGAACTGGCGGGGCGCCGGCGGCTCCGGGTCCTGGTGCTCGAGGACAACTCGGCGGAGGTCCGCTGGACCCAGGAAATGTTGCGCGGCAATGCATCCGACATCGAATGCGAAATCGCCGGGGCGCTGCGCGACGTCTCGGCACAACGCCTCGCCCACGTTGATTGCGCCCTGGTCGACCTCAGCCTGCCCGATGCCACCGGGCTGCAGGCCTTGACTCAGCTGCGCGAGTTGGCCCCACAGTTGCCGATCGTGGTGCTGACCGGGCTGGACGATGATGCGACGGGACTGGTGGCGCTCCGCGAGGGCGCGCAGGACCATCTCACGAAGGAGCACGCTGACGGCCGCGCTATCGCGCGTTCCCTGCACTTCGCGGTCGTGCGCCAGCGGATTCAACTCGATCGGGAGCGTCAGGCTGGACTCGACCTGGACCTCCACGACGATCTCGTCCGGCAGCTGTTCGCGATCGGCCTGGAGCTTCAGGCCACGCAAGAACGTTCGAGGGACAACCCGGCGGTGGCCAGCCGGATCAGCCAGCACCTCCAGGAATTGCTGGACGTCATCGAGCAGATCAGCGTGACGCTGATTGAGGGCGAACCCGAGGCGGCCGCACCTCCCGCACGGAACCAGCCGATCCCTCGGCCCGCTGCGGGCCCGCAACGCTGAGACTCGGTCGGACACTCTGGGAGTCGCTCACCGCTGAGTCAGCCCGGGGGCGAGGTGTCCGCTTCACCCAGCCGTTTGCTTGTCCGGTTGTTCACTATGCGCGAGCTCCGTCGCAGGGCATCGTCTGCACATTGCTTTGTGCTTAATGCTGCTTTGCATCCAAAGTAAGGAGCATTCTTGGCACGCCTACGCGTTTCGCCCCGCCGAGGGGCCGCCGACGCCGCGGCCGTGCTCGGTCAGCAGATCAAGGCTGCCCGCTTCGCGCGCGAGTGGACCGCCGCAGCACTGGCCGCTCGCATCGGCGTGGACCGCCGCACGGTTGCTGCCATCGAAGCGGGCAACACGGCGGTTTCAATCGGCAATGTCTTCAACGCCGCCGACATCCTCGGAGTCCCCCTATTCGGCGCCGAGGACAGGGCCGAACTCTCTCGCCTGCGTCGTGAGGGCCGCGACCGCCTTGCATTGCTGCCCACCCGAGTAGGCGCGCCAAGGAAAAAGGCCGAGCCCGCCGACGATGACTTCTGACCCGTATCGGGCACGACGTGTCTTCGCTGGACCTGGCTGCCGGCGAATCCGAACCAGTTGTCGCAGGGGCTGTCGACCTCGTCGAGGCGGGCAGCCTCGACTTCACCTACGCGCGGTCCTACCTCGACAACGAGAACGCGATCAGCCTCTACCCACCCGAGCTGCCGTTGCGACGCGGCGCGCAAGAGCCACTCGACGGCCTGACGATCGCCGCATGCCTCGAGGACGCAACCCCGGACTCCTGGGGGGAGCGTGTCATCGGCAACCGCATGGCGTCGGGCGAGGCGGAACTCAGCATCGAGTCCTACATGCTGGAGTCCGGCTCGAACCGGTTCGGGGCCATCGACTTCCAGGAGAGTCCCAGCGAGTATCGTCCGCGCCTGGACACGGCCGGCCTCGACGAGTTGTACGACGCCGCAGAGAAGGTGCTGGCCGGTGTGCCGCTCAGTCCGGCCATCGGCGACGCACTCATGTACGGGACCGCCATCGGCGGCGCGCACCCGAAGGTTCTCATCAGCGACGACTCAGGCACCGAGTACATCGCCAAACTGTCGGTCTCCACCGACGTGCACCCGGTCATCAGGGCGGAGGCCGTCGGGATCGAACTTGCCAGGCGCTGCGGGCTTGACGTGCCCAACGCGCGAGTGATCACGTCGATGGGCAGGGACGTGCTGCTCATCGAACGCTTCGACCGGCTCCGCGGCGGGCAGCGCCGTCACGTCGTCTCAGCGCTGACGATCCTCGGTCTCGACGCTCTCCTCGGCGCACGCTACGGCTCGTATCCGGAGATGCTCGACGTTCTGCGTGAGCGTGGCCTCGTCCCACAAGAGCTCGGTCGCAAGCTCTTCGAGCGGATCGTCTTCAACATCGCCATTTGCAACAATGATGACCACGCACGCAACAACGCTGCGTTCTGGGACGGGCAGTCCCTCGAACTCACACCGGCGTTCGATCTGACTCCGCAGGTGCGTTCGACCGACACTCGGCTCAGGCCATGGACATCGGGCGCGACGGAAGCCGAGCCAGCAGGTTCTCCAACTGTGTCGCTGCAGCGGGCGACTACGGGTTGTCGCGACGCGATGCCCGGGAAATCGTCGACCACATCGTCTCGGTGGTTGAGGCGCAGTGGCTCGATTCCGCCGACGCGGTCGAGCTGAGCGAGGTCGACCGGAAAGTACTCTGGAGGCGGTCTGCGCTCAACGCAACCGCTCGACCTTTTACGACTGAGCTGAACGTGCGCACACGCTCAACGCAGCCGATCGGGCGATGTACGTGGTGTGTAGGTGGTGTGTAGGTGGTGAACAACGCACGGCCCGGACAAACGTCGCGGCGGTAGATCCGCACCTTGCTGGTATCGGAAGTTATCCGCAGCTGTCCACAAAGTGTGCACAACCAGATCAGCATCCTGACCTCGCTTCCCAGCCCGGATATTCAAGCTGCAGCGAGTTGTCCCGATCGGAAAGCGGGACCGGCGCCGGTGGCGCGGAGCCAGGCGGCAGCACCGGTGTGCCAGTAGGCGCCGAAAATTGACCGAGGTCCCTTCCGCCGGATGGTGCCAAATTCTCTCGGGTAAATACGGAGATTTCATGAATCACCCGTGTGCGGAACGATAGCGCCAATTCGAATCAGCAGCGCCTTTCACCTGCTGCGTCGGAGCCCGACATCGAACGGAGAATCGCGGTACCATTGTTTGCAATGATATGTGCGTCGGCCATTCTGGTCGACAGGTGGGTGACCGGGTCATCATGGATCCTGGGGACCGAGGGCGGACCTGCTTTCCGTCTGTTCTGCGAGATGGGGTGGGCGGAATGCTGGTTACGTCGATCGTCGTCGCGGCTCTGCTAGGGGCTTTGATCGGTTCGATGCTGACGGTGCTCGCCTGGCGGGTACCCCGCGGATTGCCGGTCCGCGCCGGTCTGTCGGCCGAAGGAGCCGAGCAGTCAGCCTTGTGGCGGGACGCGCCTTTGCTTCACATCAGCGCTCGTGGGAACGGGCAGTGGCAAGGCGTGGTGGCGGTTCGTCCGCCGGTGCTCGAAGTGATCACCGGAGCACTGTTCGCGCTGACCGTGCTGCGCTTTGGCCTGTCGTGGACCCTGCCTGCGTACCTCACCCTGGCCGCGGCGTCCGTACTGCTCTCGGTCATCGACCTCCAGCATCAGCGCCTGCCAGACGTTATTGTGGGGCCGTTCGCGGTGGCTGCGTCGGCCCTACTTACGGTGGCCGCGTTCGGAGAGGGCACATGGGAACCGCTGGTGCGCGCTCTTGCCGGCGGGGCGATCCTGTTCGCCTTCTATCTCATCCTGGCCCTGATCTCCCCGGGTGGGCTCGGCATGGGCGACGTGAAGCTGGCCGGCGTGCTGGGGATGTACCTGGCGTATCTGAGCTGGCGCACGCTGATCCTGGGCGCGGCCGGTGGGTTTGTCATCGCGGCACTGGTTGGTATCGGGCTCATGGCAGCCCGCCGGGCGAGTCGCGACTCCATGGTTCCCTTCGGTCCGTCGATGCTGCTGGCCGCGATGGGCGCGGTGTTCATCTACCAGTGAGTCTTTAGGCCCATACCGCCGGGGGTATGTCGTCTCAATGCGCTCGCATATGGTCCCGACCGGGTGAAGCCTGCTACCCCTTCATTAAGGTGCCCTTGGCAGCGTTCTCGTCGACCCTTGCCTGACGAAATCACGGACGGTATGCCACCGACCCTTCAGGAGTAGCCTTCCCGTTCCTCTGAGGGATGGTCGATGCAACCGCATCTACTCCGAGTCGCAGAATTCGACGGATTATTCGAGCCAATTGAGGAACGCTGCACGGATGCCACGCGCCTAAGCTGGGGATATCGCCCAGACAGGGCGTTGGGCGAAATAAGCACCCAGGGCTTAAGGAGTCCGTCATGGTCAAGATCTACGTCACCCTCCTCCTCCTGGCCGGCGATGTGAAAGACCGTCTGAGACGAGAAGACAGCGGTGCCACGGCTGTTGAGTACGGCCTGCTGGTCGGCCTGATCGCGGTGGCCATTATTGTTGCCGTGACCGCGCTGGGCACGAAACTTTCCGGTCTGTTCACCAACGTCACCGGCGACATTCCCGTCGGCTGAACAAGTTCTCAGTACCTCCGTCTCGTCACCTGCCGAACGGCGCCCGCGGTTCCTTGTGGAGCCGCTGGCGCTTTTCGGCCAGCCATGTTTGATGTCATTTTGAGAGCTGTCCGTCATGAAGCAGACTCGCCCCGATTCCGGCGCCATTGCGGTGGAGTTCGCGATTGTGCTGATCCCACTGCTGCTGATCCTTATGGGAATCCTCGACTTCGGTCGGGCCTACACCCAGCAACTCTCGCTCAGCGCAGCGGCAAGAGAAGGCGTCCGGGTCATGGCATTGCAGACGGATCCGGCGCAAGGAACGAGCGTCGCGAAACAGAGAATACGGGACGCCTCGCCGGCCCTGTCTCCACCGCTCGCTGATTCTCAGATTGTCATCTCCGCCGCCTGTGTGCCCGGAAATGCGCCCTCGTCGGTGACAGTGACCCTGACGTACCCACTCGCCTCCATGACGGGAATGTTCGACTCACTGTTCGCCGGTGAGCACCTCACGGGAAAGGCCGTGATGAGATGCGGCGGCTGAAGAGTGACGGGGGAGCCGCCGCCATCGTCGTGGCCCTGATGATGGTGCCAATCTTGGTGTGCGCTGCCCTGGTGATCGACGTCGGGGCAGCGTACGTTCGTAGGGCTCAGTTGCAAACCGCAGCCGATGCCGGCGCGCTGGCCATAGCCCAGGACTGTGCCGGCCTGACCGGATGCGGAAATCCGTCAGCCACAATGACGAATTTCGTCACCAAAAACGTCTCAAGTGTGGCGTCAGCCGACGTTCCGATAATCTCAGTCAATTCTGTCAGGATCACAGTGAAGTCGAAGGTTGACTACGCCTTTGCTCCGATAATTGGAATTGACAGCCAACAAGTAGCGGCCAGCAGCACGGCTGGATGGGGTGCTCCCATCGGTGGCCGATCCGTCCTGCCGATAACCTTCTCCTGGTGCTCCTTCAAGAAGCAGACCGGCGGAGGCGTCCCCTCTCCGACAACGACGTCGATCCGGTTCACCAAGGAGGACGACTCTGGCTGCACCGGACCTTCGGGAAATGCGGTGCCGGGTGGCTTCGGTTGGGTCTTGACAGACTCTGGGAAGAAGTGTGCGGTGACCTCAACTTCCATCCCAGCGGACGCCACCAACATACTGTGGTCAGATACGGGTGCGAACCGACCCTGTTCAGATTCCTATTTCACGGCCCTACTACCTGGGGCCGCAGGGCCGGGCAAGACCGTCCTGTTGCCACTCTTCGACAAAGCCGGTGGGACCGGCTCCGGGGCTTGGTATCAGGTGTTCGCCTATGCGGCCTTTAACCTCACCGCATTCCACTTTCAGGGCAGTCACAACTGGATCGAAGGATATTTCATCAAGTTCGTCGAACCTTCCGACGCATTCACCTACGGCGCCGGGGCTCCAGATCTCGGCGCCCGTGTCGTTTACTTGACCAGCTAGGGATAGGCCACTCATGAAGACTCGTGTGATCGCCGGCATCGCCGCCGTGGTGCTCGCGATCGTCGGCACGGTGGTGTTGGTCGGCTACGTCCGAGGCGCTGATTCACGCGCCATGGCGGGTTTGCAAACGGTCGACGTACTGGTGGCGGCGGCAACGATCCCTGAGGGCACTCTCTCCGAACAGCTTCCGGCGATGGTTGCCACCAAAGAACTTCCAGCAACCGCTGTGTTGGCCAACCGGATGACTAACCTCAGCCAACTCGCTGGCCAGGTGGTGCTGGTCGCACTTGAGCCAGGAGAGCAGTTGCTGGCCAGCAAGTTCGGACCCCTGCCCACCGATGCACCCCACGAGCTGGTCATCCCCCCACAGATGCAACAGGTAACGGTGCTGCTCGAATTGCAGCGGGCGCTCGGCGGGCAGATCAAGGCCGGCGACACCGTCGGGATGTTCCTCTCTGTGACCGATGCCAAGCAGACGCATCTGACGGCCCACAAGGTGATGGTCACCAAGGTCCAGCGTGCCGCTCCGAAAGCTGGTGATACGACCAGCACGGATCAGGCGAACGCGTCAGCGGAGGTGGCCCTGCCTGCACCCTCCGACTTGGCCGAGACGCTGCTGGTCACCGTCGCCGCGACCGCTCCCATCGCCGAGAAGATTGTTTATGCAGCAACGTTTGGGTCGATCTGGCTGTCCAGCGAGCCGCTGACGGCGGACGAGAGCGGCACGCAGATCGTGGACGGGACGCTGGTGTTCAAATGAACCGAGTGCTGGTCGCAACCACCACGGACGAATTCGCCCGCCGCGTCCGACTGGCCGTCGGCGGCGACTCCGTCGAACTGCTCAGTGCATTCTCGCAGAGCGACGCCCCCCGGCTGATGGTGCAACTGGCGATGGGCGAGGCACCGGATGCGGTGGTGTTCGGTCCTGGTGTCCCGACCGAGGTTGCGTTCGCGCTCGCTGCCCGGATCGACGAACAGCTTCCTGGCACCAGCGTGGTGCTGGCCAACGGGGCCGGATCCGATGACTGGTTGACGGCGATGCGAGCGGGGATCCGCGACATGCTGGCGCCGAACGCCGATGTCGCGGATCTCGGTGAGGTGCTGGAGCGGGCCGCCGCGGCCGCGACCGCCCGGCGACGCGTGGCGGCACCCGCTGCTGCGGGGCGGTTGCGGGGCCGGGTGATCCCCGTTGCGTCTCCTAAGGGTGGGTGCGGAAAGACCACCGTCGCAACGAATCTGGCGGTGGGGCTGGCGAAGCTGGCGCCCAAGGAGACAGTCATCGTCGACCTCGATCTGCAGTTCGGTGATGTGGCAACCGCTTTGCAACTCACTCCGGAACACTCTCTGGCCGAGGCGCTGTCGGTGGAGCATCTGGATGCGATGGCGCTCAAGACCTTCCTGATTCCGCATCCGTCGGGCCTGTACGCTCTGTGCGCTCCCGATTCTCCCGCGCGTGCCGACACGATTACCGGGAACGACGTCGCCACGCTGGTCGGGCTGCTGGCCGACGAGTTCCGATTCGTGATCGTGGATACCGCCCCTGGTCTCATCGAGCACACGCTGGCCGTCTTCGACCAGGCCAATGACGCCGTGATGGTGGCCGGAATGGACGTGCCGAGCATCCGCGGGCTCGCCAAGGAACTGGCCATCCTGCGGGAACTTAACCTGACCCGGATGGCCCAGCACATCCTGGTCAACTTCGCCGATCGGCGAAGCGGTCTCACCGTCAAGGACGTCGAGACCGTGCTCGGCACCGGTGTCGATGTCGTCCTGCCGAGGTCGAGAGCGGTTCCGCTGTCGACGAATCGTGGCGTTCCGTTGTTGCAGAGCGGTGGCCGGGATGCCGTTGCCAAGCAACTCCACCTGTTGGTCGCGCGGTTCCAGCCGCAGCTCAAGAAGTCGAGCGGACATGAAGCGCGGCATCGCGCGTGGGCACGATGAATCTCTCGGAGCGACTGCAGGCAGTTTCTGGGAGCGCAAAGCGGCCCGCCGCAACCACGTCTGGGTCAAATCCTCAGCCGCCCCCGCCGCTACGAGAGCGGCGCGGAACGCCTGTTGCCGCACCACTCCCGCCGATCGATGCCTTGGGCGCATTGAGGGAACGCGCGAGCAAAGCCCTGTTCGAGCGGATGGGCACCCGGCTCAACGACGCGACCTTGGACGAGGAACAACTGCATGCGCTGGTGCGCGAGGAACTGGTGCATGTCGTCGAGGAGGAGCATGTACCGCTGACCCCGCAGGAGCGGCAGCGGCTGTTCCACGACGTCGACGACGAGGTGCTCGGCTACGGCCCGCTGCAGCGCCTGCTGGACGACACGTCCGTCACCGAGATCATGGTCAACGGAGCGGACATGATCTACGTCGAGCGCGGTGGCAAACTGGTGCGCACCACCGCCCGGTTCGCCTCCGAGGAGCACCTGCGCCGAGTCATCGAGCGAATTGTGACGCGGGTGGGCCGGCGGATCGACGAATCCTCTCCACTGGTGGACGCGCGTCTCGCCGATGGCTCCCGGGTCAACGCGGTTGTGCCCCCACTGGCCTTCAACGGGTCCTCGCTGACCATCCGCAAGTTTGCCAAGGATCCTTTCGACGTCGGCGATCTCATCGCCTTCGGCACGCTGTCCCCGGAGATGGCCGAGTTGCTGCACGCCTGCGTCCAGGCGCGGCTCAATATCATCGTTTCGGGCGGAACCGGCACCGGCAAGACCACGCTGCTCAACGTGCTGTCCTCGTTCATTCCCGCCAGCGAGCGGATCATCACGATCGAGGACGCGGTGGAATTGCAGCTCCAGCAGGAGCACATCGTGCGGCTGGAGAGCCGGCCGGCCAACATCGAGGGCAAGGGCGAGATCACCATCCGCGACCTCGTCCGGAACTCCTTGCGCATGCGACCCGATCGCATCGTGGTCGGCGAGTGTCGTGGCGGCGAGAGCCTGGACATGTTGCAGGCCATGAACACAGGGCACGACGGATCCCTGTCCACCGTGCACGCCAACTCCCCCCGAGATGCCATCGCGCGGCTGGAGACCCTGGTCTTGATGGCCGGCATGGACCTGCCGCTGCGGGCCATCCGTGAGCAGATCGCCTCTGCTGTCAACGTCATCGTCCAGATCAGTCGGCTCTCCGACGGATCCCGGCGGGTCACCCACGTGACCGAGGTGCAGGGCATGGAGGGTGAGGTGGTCACGCTGCAGGATGCGTTCGTCTTCGACTTCGCCGCGGGTGTGGACGTCAACGGGCGCTTCCGCGGCAAGGCGATCCCGACGGGCGTCCGGCCACGCTTCACCGATCGGTTCGACGACCGCGGCATCGTCCTGTCGCCGGCAGTGTTCGGCACGCCTCCCAACGTCAGGAGCTCGCGATGACGGAGACCTGGATGCTGATAGTCGGTGTCGCAGTGTGTTTCGCGGCAATCGGTGCTGCTCTCATCGCCCTGCTGCGATCGCAGCCCGGGGTGCCGAAGGATCGCCGAAACCCTCCCGGAGTGGCTACGTCCACCAGCGCCTTGGCAGGGCCGGCCACACGGCTCGCTGGGATGCTGAACGGGTTGGCCGGACCGGCTCGGGCCGCCAAGCTAGCTGCTGCCCTGGATGTCGCCGGCCTGGCGGTGCGCCCGGGCGACTATCTGCTGATCGTGTCGTCCTCGATGCTGGCAGCGTTGGCCGTCGGACTGATCGTGTCGGGTTGGATCCTTGCGGTGCTGCTCACGCTGGCAACGCCCCTGGTTGCCACGCAATACGTCAAGTTCCGCACCGGCCGGCGCCGGGCTGCGTTCGCCGATCAGCTCGATGATTCCCTGCAGCTCCTGGCAGGCAACTTGCGAGCCGGGCACAGCCTGCTGCGTGCGATGGACACCGTCTCCCGCGAGGCGGAGGTGCCGACGTCGGTCGAGTTCGGCCGGGTGATCAACGAGACCAGGGTCGGCCGTGCGCTCGGTGAATGCCTGGACGACACCGCGGCGCGGATGGCGAGCCAGGATTTCACCTGGGTCGCTCAGGCGATCGCCATCCATCGCGAGGTCGGCGGTGATCTTGCCGAGGTGCTGGACAGCGTCAGCAGCACCATCAGGGAACGCAATCAGATCCGCCGGCAGGTGAAGGCACTGAGCGCCGAGGGTCGGATGTCCGGCTATGTGCTGATGTTGCTTCCGATCGGTATCACCGGCTTTCTGATGATGTCCAACCCGGCCTATCTGACCAAGCTCACCCAGAGCCTGATCGGCTGGGGACTCATCGGAAACGCGGTTCTGATGATGATCGTCGGCGGACTATGGCTCCGCAAAGTCGTGTCATTCAAGTTCTGAAGACTTCAGCCAGCAGCGAGGAGGCCAGCGATGCCACCGCTCGTGACCGCAGCCGCGTTGACGATCGCCCTGGCCGTGGCCGGAATCGGCTGGCTGATGCTTGCCCCTCGGGATCGCACCCGTGACGAGATTCTGGCCAATGCGACCCACGGGCTCGGCCCGGTGGGCGCGGCGGTGGACGTTCAACCCCAACGCCGGACTCCCGCCGACGTGGTCCGTCATGTTGTGCCACCCCGGACCCTGGCGAAGCTGGATCGATTGCTAGCGCTGGCCGGTCGTCCGCCCGCTTGGACGGTGAATCGCATCCTGGTGGCCAAGGTCATTCTCCCGCTTGCCATCGGCCTACTCGGCCTGCTGTTCGTCAGCGCCGACCCAACGCCCGTCCGCATCCTGATGACCGGAATCGTCGTCGGGGTGTGCTTCTTCGTTCCTGATCTGCTCTTGCGCAGCAAGGGCCAGGAACGCCAGGCAAAGATCGGGCTCGAACTCCCGGACACACTCGATCAGATGACCATCGCCGTTGAAGCGGGACTGGGGTTCGAGTCCGCGATGATGCGCGCGGCGAAGAACGGAAACGGCCCCTTCGCGCAGGAACTGATTCGCACCCTGCAGGACATGCAGGTCGGTCAATCCCGTAAGGAGGCCTACCTCGCGCTGGCCGATCGAACGACCGTCGTCGAACTCCGTCGCTTTCTTCGAGCGGTGATCCAAGCCGACGCCTACGGCATCGCGGTCGCAGACGTGCTGCGGACCCAGGCCAGTGAAATGCGGCTGAAGCGGCGTCAGCGAGCCGAAGAAAAGGCAATGAAGATTCCAGTGAAGGTGATCTTTCCACTAATGCTGTGCATTCTTCCGGCCTTGTTCATCGTGCTGCTGGGGCCTGCGGTGCTGGACATGATGAAGGCCTTCAGCGGAATGTGACTGCCAGTGTTTCGAAAGCGCGCGAAGGATCCCGCGAGTTCACGGGAGCAGTAGCAATGCGGTGAAATGGTGGGGGAAGCAATGGCACATTATCACGGGCGCCATCGGGCGCGGGACAACCAGCGCAGCGATAGTCAAGGCTGTGATATTCAACGTCGAGCGGCGCGATTCGACGACACCGGGCCAGTCCGGAAGCGACTCGCGGCGGTGGTGTGTCTGGCGCTGGTCACGGCCTTTGCCGGGTTTCTCGGCGTGGTCCCGGCATCCGCTCAACAGGCTGCCCCTTCCCCTGTTGTGCCCACTGCTGCGTTCGACCCGGGCAACATCATCTCCGACGCGGTGTTCTACAACACCGCGTCGATGACCGAGCCACAGATTCGGCAATTCATCCTGACCCAGGGGGAGGGGTGCACCGGGGCCTTCTGCCTGAAGAACCTGCGGGTGACCACGCCCGATCGGCCCGCCGATCGGTACTGCGTCGCGTATCCGGGCGGCACGAATGAGGACGCAGCGGCTGTCCTGCTGCGCGTCTCGGTCGCCTGCGGCATCAACCCACAGGTCATGTTGGTCACGCTGCAAAAGGAATCGGCGCTGCTGACCAGGACCGATGTGTCGGCGTCGTCCTACGACGCTGCGTGGGGGTGGCACTGCCCGGATACTGGTCCGGGTGGCAGCGCGAACTGCGACCCGGCGTACGCGGGCTTCTTCAACCAGGCCTACGGGATGGCCAAACAGTGGTCGAGATACCGGCTCGACCCGGAGAAGTACAACTACCACGCGGGCCAGACGGTCGACATTCTCTGGAACGTTGCCGAGAGTGGTTGCGGCGCAGCGCCCGTCACCATTGCGAACCAGGCCACCGCGGCGCTGTACAACTACACGCCCTACCAGCCGAACACAGCGTCGCTGGCCGCCTACCCCGGGGTGGGTGACGCCTGCTCCTCGTACGGCAACCGGAACTTCTTCGCGCTCTTCGCGAAATACTTCTCCACCGTGACGATCCCGATCAGCCCGTATGTGTCCGCGGCACTGGGTGGTCAGACGATCACCGCGCCGAACCTGGCGGTGGCGGGCGCGTTGGCGGCGGGTTTCTCGGCGCTCGGATTGCCGTATGTGTGGGGTGGTGGCGGGTCCGGTGCGGGTCCGAACAACGGGTGCGCCCGTGGCGGCGGCCAGTTCAATAGTTGCGGTACCACCATCGGTTTCGATTGCTCTGGGCTGACGGCGTTCGTGCTGGGCAAGGGCGGGTACCAGATCCCGGACAACTCCGGATCGCAACGGTCCGCCGGCGTCTCGGTGAGTTGGGCGCAGGCCCTGCCGGGTGACGTTGTCGGTTTCCCGGGTCATGTCGCGATCTACCTGGGCACCTTCGACGGGACGCGGTACATCCTGGAGGCATCCTGGGTGGGTACCCCGATCCATATCGTGCCGTTGACCCGGACCGATGTCGACGACCGGCTGTACCGGTATTGGACAGGCCCGGAGGTCGGAATTCCCGGGATCGCAGGCATCTCGACGATCACCAACGGTCTGCCGACGCTGCCGGCTGAGAACCGGTCCGGGTCGAATTGGACCGAACTGGCGACCCCTCC
The DNA here is from genome assembly GCA_038325895.1 of Mycobacteriales bacterium. Classification (GTDB taxonomy): domain Bacteria; phylum Actinomycetota; class Actinomycetes; order Mycobacteriales; family Nakamurellaceae; genus Nakamurella. The sequence continues at coordinate 9,244 of JBBQJM010000004.1, read as the reverse complement.
CGCCGGCCCTCGGCGGTCGTCCCCTGGTGATGTTCTGCCGCCACCCGCCATTCAAGCGCCGCGGAAGACCATCGTCGTTCAGACCTCGCCCACATCGGCGCACGCGACGCCAGCGCCGCGCAGTTCCGCCCCGCAGACGACACCATCGGCGCCGACAACCACAATGCCGCCGCCGAGCCCGTCAACGAATCCGTCCCCTGCAACGCCGCCGACGACGAAGCCATCCACATCGACGGCGTCACCGACGTCGGCGTCACCAACTATGGCGTCACCGACTACGGCGTCACCGACTACGGCGTCACCGACAACCGCGTCACCGACAACAGCGACGACGCCAGCGCCGCCGAGCAGTTCCGTGTCGATCACGCCTTCGTCGAGCAGCAGCGTCGAACCCCCGGTGCCGTCGACCATCGCCGAGCCGCCCGCGTTGGATGGCCCGATTCTTCCCACGGCGACCGAGTCAGGGGCGAATCCACCCACTGTGCAACCGGCACCGGCACCGGCACCGGCTCCGACCGAGCCGGCTCCTGCCAAGCGGGTTCCTGCTACCCCCCACTGCCGATGATCGAGTCAACGCCACCGATTCCGACTCCGACGACCGAGGCCCGCCGGACGACATGATCGCGCTACCAACGCTGGCAGACAAGTACGGACGGGCGCAATATCGAGACTTGTTGGTGTAAAGAGACTCGGAGCTGGTCGCTGCGACGCCGAGCGCTGATCCGATTCGGACGAGGCATCCCGCGTAGGGTCCGGCCGTGGCGCCTCGAACGGGGTGATGACATGCCGGAGGGGCCGCTGGTCGTCAATGCGGTGCCGTCCTTGTGGCGTGTCAGCTGAGGCGTTCGCGCTGGGGCGTCGCCAATTCCCGCCCCGATCACCGCCCCGGGCCACTGCGGCGCCGAGTCCGTTTGCAGATCGCGGTCCGCCGAATGCTGTTAGGGCTGAGGGCGTTTGGCTCTTTCCGCGTCGGGCGATGCCAGCTGGCCTTGGTCGTGGACCATCGAAATCGGGTTCTGCGCCTTACCGGGCCATCGTCACAAGTGGAGGCCGCGACAGCACCTCTCTCGGCGCCGGCCGTTTGGACTGAGCGCCAGTTTTATCGACTGAGCGCCGACATATGTTGGCGCCGAGATCGTCACAGCGGCGCCGGCTTGTCAATGGCCACTGGCCGACCCGTACCGCGGTGTCACGGAGTCAGGTCAGGCGGCAGCCACCCGCTGACCGGACGGCCGCACCCAACCGCGACCAAGTCAGTACAGCGCTCGGGAGTTGATCTCCGTCCCTGGTCGTTCGGTTTTTCGTCGTGATGTCACTTCTTGGGATGCGCCCGACGGGTGCGTCGCGACGGCCGAGCCGATCCTGTTCCCAGGGGCGGCGCGTGACGGCCGACACGGGTCAGCGAGTGCCGGCGGATGGTTGGTCGGGGTTGTCCAGGTGGCGGTGGCCACGTAGGCGCCGCGTGGTCCCGGATGGTGATACTCCGCTGAAGTCCGGGTCGTTGTCCATGCGTGGAAGGTCTGCCAGTCCACACCTCTCACGGCCGTGTCTTCCTGCACCGCACGAAAGGATCTGGCTTCCGCGGACGGCGCGGCGAGGAACGCAGCACCCTCACCGATCAGCTCCATGTAGGACGAGCACTACGGGCAACCGATCATTGATCCACGGCCTCCCCGCGGGGCGTACGTGCCAGTGTTCGTGGATCGAGCCGGATCTCTAGTCAGATCTTTGGCATTCTCGTCGTTGCCCTTGCCCCGCTGGTCGGCCTCCTCTTGCGTCAGGTCTCACGGGAGTCGTGCGTCAACCAGGTCGTTGATGATGCGGAAATCGGCAAGATTCAGGGTCAGCAGCGGGACCTGCTCCACAACTGCTGTCGCCGCGATCGCCAGGTCGAGTTGGCGTCGACGTGGTTTGCCGCCACGTTGCGCGACTGCCGCCGCGAGCCGCCCCCAGGCGCGAGCGACCTCGACGGAAACCGGGAGCGGGTCGAATGTTGCTTCGACGACCGCCAGTCGGTCGGTCCGGCGAGCGCGCTCGTCGTTGTTCCCGGCAAGCAGCGCCCCGAAATGCAACTCCGTTATTGACACGACACTGATCGCGGCTTCGACGTCAATCGGTGCAATGTCGGCTATCAGCACTGAGGTGTCGAGTACTGCCCTCATTTTTCGTAAGGATCGACAACGGCGCCCTCGATCAGGGCCAGATCGGTGTCGAGTCCGCGCGGAGTAGGTCCTCGCCAGACCTGGTTCAGTGTGGGTCCACTGACCCAACGGTGCTTCCGAACCGGGCTCAGCTCTGCTACCTCGCGGCCGGCTACCGTGACGGTGAGTGTCTCCCCCGCTTCGACCCGGCGCAGCACCTCGCTGACCTGATTGCGTAGCTCCTTCTGTGGAATGGTGACCATCACACGATGGTAGCAGTTCTGCTACCGGAGCGAAGCACTATTCGACGGACGCACGATCTGGTTGGAGGCCAAGCCAGTCTCCAAGGACGCAATCTCTACATCGACGCGCACCTGCGGACCGCTCCCTCGAATACGCCATCCCCCTTCGGCTCCAATTGCCGCCCCCGCGTCGGGAACCTCGATCGGGGTAACGAAACGCCCGACGGTCTTCGTTACAGCTGATGCTCTGGGGAAGGCTGTGGGCAGCAACTCGGTCTGGCCCGGCCCGCTGGTGACCAGGCCGCTTCGGGGCGATCCGGCGGCGCCCGGTGGGCGCTATTGCCGGGTTCGGCGTTCACCGGATGCGCGGCGAACCTTCATGGTCAGCGGATCGGACGTTTTGCCTGCGCTGCATGAGCCAGCCAGCGGCGGTCGGCGGTCAGCATGGCGAGGGTCGAGCTGCGGGAGATCGAGCGCCCGGAGGATCGGGCGGCCGTGTTGGTTGTGCGACGTGGTCCCGGGCAGGCCGCATACATCAACTCGGCCGAGGACATCTTCGCCGAACTCGAGCCGAACGGCGGGCGATGCCCCGCGCCGGGACACCGATCTCAGCCGCGGACGCTCAGCTCAGCGCGGTCAGAAGCACGATATGGGGGAACTGTCAGCGGCGAAGGACGTCACGGCTACGGAGGCAATCGCTAGCGCTAGAAGTAGATGGTTGCAGGCCTGTTCGCATCGCTCGGCGGCTCGATCGCAGGCCCGGCGATGCTGATGGAGGTCGACGTGGAGGCTGTTGCAGACCCCTTGGCAGGTCCGGCACGCTGCCGCGCATGCCTGTAGCAGATTTCGCAATAGCCCGGAATCTTGTTGGTCATAGCGGGACAGTGCCCAGATGATCGTCTGGCAGATGTCAGCGCAGTCCAGCGCCGCAGTGGCGCACCGCGCCAGGCCGCCGAACTCCGCCTGCTCCAGGCAGGACTCTGCCCTGGCAGTGCAATGCCGCAGGCACTCCCGGCACGCCTCGATGGTTGCAGCAACCCTGGCGAAGTCCGCTCCGGTGATCGCGGAATTCGGCTCGGCGGTGGGAAATTCCGCTGGGTCCAATGCGGTGGGGGCCAATTCTGGTGCGGCTTCCTCGTTCAGGAGGGTCGTCACGAGAGTCGACCAGGTCCGGCGAGTGGAACCGTGTGCGGTTGGTGTGCTGGCATGACCTCAGCTATTCCCGCCATCCGCGTCGGGTAACCGGAATCGGCAGTTCGAGCGCAGCGATTCCGCCATCTGGGTGGCCTCATTCGCGAACCGCTGATCACCATCGACCGGCGACAACCTTGGCTCGGATTCGTTCGCCAGCCCATCGTCGGGGGCGCCCATCCGCTCGGGGATTAGACTCGTGACTACCAGCAAGCCGCCATGGTCGGCTGCGTTCGGCCCGGACCCGTCGCGCGACTGGCTGAGTGAGTCGTGACCGCGTTTGTTGGGCTGTCGATGAGATATTACGTCCGGTACGGCCACTGCGCCCGCCCATTGGGGTCGGGGGTGCGCGATGCCGACGCCCGAACGGCCTGAGGTACAGCAAGCCCTGCAAGCAATCCGGGTCGGTCCGCTGTGCGAACCGTGCCTGCGGCCGTTGGCCGTGACCGGTGTCGCCGTGTCCACCCTGAGCGGCCCGATCCATACCGACACCGTCTGCGCCACGGACGACACCGCGTTCGCACTCGAGGAGATGCAGTTCGACCTCGGCGAAGGCCCGTGCTGGGAGGCGTTCGCCTCCCGGCGACCGGTGTCGGTGTCCGACCTGTGGGTGCCCGAGCAGCCGCGCTGGCCGCTGTTCGCCGAGGCCGTGCGGCAAACGAGGGCGAGGGCATTCTTCGCGTTCCCGCTGTTCGTCGGGGCCATCGTGGTGGGCGTGATGGACCTGTACCGCAGCACACCGGGCCCGCTGGACGGCCCCATGGACCACGATGCCCGCGTGCTGGCGGGCGCGGTGGCCGCCGAGCTGCTGCGCAGGGTGCTGTCCGCGGAGGATGTTGACCTGCTGGGGGGTGCCAACGCCGCTCGGCCGAGCCCCTGGCGGGACCATCCGCAAGATCGCCGGACGATCCATCAGGCCACCGGCATGCTGATGGCCCAGTTGGATCTGCCGGTGGGTGCGGCCTTCGCCCGCTTGCGCGGGCATGCCTTCGCCGCCGGGGTCACCGTCGCCGACGCTGCGGCCGCTGTGGTGGCCCGCAGCCTGGTGCTGAAGGGCGATGCTTGATGGGCAGTCAGCTGGACTACGGTGGTGTCATGTCCGGCCCGACCAGGGAAGCGCGGCTCGTCGAGGCCTTGGTGACCCTCGCGGACACCCTGGTGGGCGGCTACGACCTGGTCGAGCTCATGCATTACCTGGTCGACGTCAGCGTGGAACTTCTCGACGCCGCCGCGGCCGGGCTGGTGCTGGCCGACGGTGCCGGCCAGTTGGAGGTGCTGGCCTCGACCAGTGAACGCACCGAACTCCTGGAGGTGCTGCAGATCCGCACCGGCCACGGACCCTGCCACGACTGTTTCACCACCGGCGAGGCGCAGACCATCCGTGACGTGGCGGCGGAGGCCGTGCGTTGGCCGCAGTTCGCGCCGCTGGCCCTCGAACAGGGCTTTCGTTCGGTGCATGCCGTCCCGATGCGTCACCGTGATCGCACCATCGGCGCGCTGAATCTGTTCCGCAGCGAACCCGGTGAACTCACCGACGCAGACGGACGCGTCGCCCAGGCGCTGGCTGACGTGGCGACCATCGGCATCCTGCAGCAACGCGCCGCGAGGGAAACGGCCGAATTGACCGAGCAGCTGGAGTTCGCGCTGGCCAGTCGGGTCGTCATCGAACAGGCCAAGGGCATCCTGGCCCAATATGGCGGGCTGACGATGGATGAGGCTTTCAGTCGCTTACGCCGTTATGCCCGTAACCACGGGCTGGCGCTCACCGGTATTGCGCAGGAATTGGTCGACCGGCAGCGAACACCCGCCGATTTCCTGCAGGCCCAGGGTGTTCATCGGTCGCCGAAGAAGCCGCTCAGCGGCTGAGCTGCCGCAGCTCCCAGGCACCGAACGTCACCCTGGTGTCCGTGCCAGCGCGTCAAGGTTCGGCCGACCGACACCCGTGCCCCCGCGTCTGAGCACAGGGGGGTACGCCCGCCGGTTCGCGCGAATTCCCCCGCTGCCGGCACCTACACCGGCCTCGACGTGATGCTCAACTCAGTGCCAAGCGTCAAGGTAGTCTTGACAAGTAAGGCCGTGTCAAGCAAACCTTGACACCATGAGCAACTACGACTTGTGCCCCATCCGACCCTCGGAAGTCCGCGCCGCAATCGCGAACAGCCGCAATGCGCTCGGCGGCCGGCCTTGCGCGCCCTCCCTGCAGATCCCGGTCACCGTGTTCGGCATCAACGAGCCCACCCCGGGTCCCCGCTGGCAGGCGCTGTTCGACGCCACCTGGGCGGGTTACCGTGCCTGGTATCTCAGCCACGGTGAACACGCCCGGCCCGATCTCCCGACCGCGAGAAGAATGCTGGCCAGTCACATGCCCGAGCTGATCCCCACCTACGATCGTCTCGTCGACCTCGCCGGGGGCGACAAGCTCGCTGCCCGGATGCTGACCCTGTGGGACACACCGGCCTTCGCCCCGGCCTGCTCGCAGGCCGTGCTCACCGGGCCGGAGCCGGCGCTGTGCCGCAACTACGACTACGGGGTCGACCTCTGGGAACGGACGATCTACACCAGTGCGTTCACCGGGCGCCGGGTGATCGGGTCGGGGGACTGTCTCTGGGGACTACTGGACGGGATGAACGAGTCCGGTCTGGCGGTGTCGCTGGCGTTCGGCGGGCGGCCGGGGTCGGGTCGCGGGTTCGCGATCCCGATCGTGCTGCGCTACCTTCTGGAGGTTGCCACCACGGTGGCGCAGGCCCGAGAGGTGTTGCGGGACCTACCGATTTCGATGTCGTACAACCTGACGATAGTCGATGCGGCAGGCGATTCGGGTACCGCGTTCGTCGGTCCGGACATGCCGGCGGAGTTCTCCGCTGCCCCTATCGCCACCAACCACCGCGGCGATGTTCCCGAGTACCTGGAGCGGGCGGACCGGCTGCGCAGCGTGCCTCGGCGCAATCGGCTGGCCGCGGTGCTGGCGAGCGATCCGCGCCCGGCCGACCTGGCCGCCGCCTTCCTGGCCGAACCGCTCTACAACCGCGAGTTTTCCTGCTCGTTCGGCACTCTGTACACGGCTCTCTACCGCCCTGCCCACGGCGTCGCGGAGTTCGTGTGGCCCGGTCAGAGCTGGTGCCGCGGGTTCGATGACCCGGACGGGACGCGCCAGGTGATCCTCGTCGGCCAGTGATCGGATCCCGCACGTGCTTTGACGACCGGGTGGCCGGGAGTGCACTTTGGTGGGGTGACCGACCAGAACACGCACGCGGATGGGGTGCACGCGGCCGCCCAGGACCTCACCGGCCACTCGAACCCCGAACTCGAGGAATTGGCCAGGAACGCAGTGAGCCGCCTGGCTGAACGACCCGATCCGGAGGCGTTCGCCGCGCTGCTCCGGCTGAGCGCCGTGGTCGGTGAATGCCTGGGCATCAGTGCCAGGGCATTGGCCGTCAGCGGGTCGTGGGCCCAGGTCGGCGAGGCTGCCGGGACCACCCGGCAGGCCGCCTGGTCGCGGTGGAGTTCCTGACGGGTCGACGCCTGGCGGCAAGGAGCAGGACTGCTCCGGACATCAGCAACGCCGCCGCCAGCGGCACCAGTTCCGCCGCGTGCGGTCCGGTCGTGGCCAGCTCGCCTGGCGGGGTGGTGGTCGTGCGCTCACGTCGACGATCACGTCGACTGTGGCGCGTGCACGTTCGTCGAGCAGGTCGTAGGGCTGACTGACCGGCACGCGCGGTGCAGCGCCTGCACGGAGCACTGGTGGAGTTGATAGTGAAGTGGTCGGCCCGATCCACTCAGCCCTGACCGGAAGCAGACGCGTGTCGCCTGGAAGGCCTATCGCCCCTTGCCCGTTTAGGTAGTAGCGTCCGAAACGGAATAGCGAGCAACGTAGCTTCGCACAATCAGGGGGAACACTATGTCGGCCACGGCGCTGCGGAAGTCCATGCGTGTCATTGCTGTCATTGCGGCCGCGGCAGCGATGATTATCACGGCGCTCCCGTCCAATGCGGCCGTGTCTGGTGCCGCCGCAACGCCAAAGGTCTGCCTGCCCGTGTATCTGACCGCCACCGGCAGGGACGCGAATCCGGATCCGGGTCCGGCTCCGGCCTTGATCAATACGGTGTCAGATGTCTTCCTGGCCCGCCACAAGGTTGCGACAACGAAAGCCGGTTTCACTCCGGGCGGTGTTGTCGAAGGTTCGCTTGCCTTCGCTGGGCCGATCGTCTTCACGCCGCTGTCCAGCACGTCGACGCTGACCGCCAATGTGCAGGGCGACGTGAATCTCACCACCGGAAAGTTCCGGGCCACGTCGACAAGCGTGACGGGAATGGGGGCGCTCAGTGGAATCTCCGGATCCTTGACGTTCATCGGGACTCAAGATTTCGTGGAAGGTTCCTTCACCGAGACCATCACCGGCACGTTGTGCTTACGCGTCCGACCGTGGTAGACGGTGATGCGCGCTGCATCCGTTGAGCGGGGCTTGAGCATTCCCCTATTCTCAGTGCAGAAAAGTTGTCCGCTACGTCCGTCCTGGGGATATACGACGAATTTGTGCTCGGAACCTATTCGACACTCAGCCCCTGACAGTTGACAGCGAGGGAGCCCCCAATGACCCGACGTGCTTCACGACGGTTCGTCGCAGCCCGTGTTGCGCTGATTCTGGCGGTGGTATGCCTGACATCGATCGGGATCGCCAGCCCTGCCTCCGCGCACGGGGACACGAAATTCGTCCGGCCAGGACAGTCCATTCAGGCCGCTATCGACGCGGCACATCCCGGCGGTCGGATCCTCGTCCGGCCCGGAACCTATGCCGAGCAGCTGACAATCGACAAGGATGGAATCGACCTCATCGGGCTGGGTGCCACCCTCGTTCCCCCTCCGTCAGCGGCGCAGAATGAATGGCAGAATGAATGTTCTGGCCTCGCCGGTCCCGAGACACAGGCTGGTATCTGCCTGCAGGGAACTGGCATCGACTGGGCGGACTATGTGGTCGAGCATCGGAAGGTCCGGTCGGTGGACAGGCCGGTGAAAAACGTGTTGATCGCCGGCTTCCGGGTCCGCGGTTTCTCCGGCGAGAACATCGCGGTGGTCGGTGCGCGGGATGCTCGAGTGATCGGGAACCGACTCACCGACGGCGAGCGGTTCGGCTTCCTCGCGGCTGGCTCGAACAACACCCTGGTCGCCGGCAACACTGTTGCCTCGCCGACAGCGCTTCGATTCATCGGCATTTGCACCGACGACACGGCCGGTAGCAAGGTCTCCGACAACCGCATCTCCGGCTACAGCATCGCCATCTGCGTCCAGACCCCAGGCGAAATCGTCCGACACAACGAAGTCCGCGACAGTTGCTATGGCGCCTTCGTTGACCCCGGCGTTGACGGAGCGAAGATCCTCGACAACCACATCGCGGGGACGAACCCCGGTTGCGCGACTTCGGACACGCCCGTCGCCTTTGGAATCTTACTTGACGGCGCCATCAATACCCTGGTCCGACACAACCGCATCGAGGGACAGACCATCGCCGGTCCATACAAGGCAGGAGTGCTTGTGTACGACGAAGGTACCGCCGTTGCGTCCGGCAACGTGGTGACTCATAACGTCCTGTTCAACAACGACTGGGATCTGGCCGCCCTAACCGTCGGCGCTGGCAACGTGTTCAGCGGGAATCGTTGCACGACAAGCGCTCCG
>JBBQJM010000003.1:0-24230 GCA_038325895.1 Mycobacteriales bacterium | reverse complement strand
ACACCGGCAAGCGACGACGAGCTTCAGACCAGAACACGATCCTGGACGATCACCTCCTGATCACTGGGCGCACGCCCTGTAGTACTAGTCGAACCTGATCTGCCGCGACCCGGTGCGCGCGGGGTCGTCTGGGTGCGGCCCTGCCCTGGCGTCAGTTCAGCGTCTTCGACGCAGGTGCTCCGCGTGAGAGACATTGAGCCGCAGCGCCAATGCGCGATCGAACGCCGCTGCTGCCTCGCTCCGACGGCCCGACCGATCCAGCAGATCTGCTCGTGCCGCGTGCCAGTACGGGTAGTCCTGCAATCCCTCGATGCCGTCCATCTCGGCTCAACCGGGCCGCACCACAGGTGTGTCGGTGACCGTCAACAGCACGTCGTACCAGGACGCGATCGCCGACCAGTCAGTGTCCACATAGCTGGGCGCGAGCGCATGACAGGCCGCGATCGCCGCCTGCACGGTGTAGGAATCCGGCCGATCCGGACTGCGCTGCAACGCCTTTCCGACCAGCCGCACGCCTTCGACGATCTTCTCGCCGTCCCACCCCGACCGGTCCTGGTCGGCCAGCAGTACCAATTCGCCGGCCTGGCCAACCCGCGCCGCCCGCCGCGAATCCTGCAACAAGAGCAACGCGAGCAAGCCGAGGACGGACGCCTCGTCCGGCATCAGCTCGCACAGCAGCCGCGCCAGTCGGATCGCTTCGTCGACGAGATCGCTGCGCACCGCGAGGTCACCGCCCGAAGCGGCATAGCCCTCGTTGAAGATCAAGTACACCGTGGCGAGGACCGCCGGAAGCCGACCGGGCAGCTCGGCGTCGGCCGGCACCCGGTAGGGGATGTGCGCCTGCGCGATCTTCTGCTTCGTCCTGGTCAGCCGCTTGGCCATGGTGGCCTCCGGCACCAGCAGCGCCCCGGCGACTTCCGGGGTGCTGAGCCCACCCAGGGTCTTCAGGCTCAGCGCCACCCTCGCGTCGAGCGAAAGGCTGGGATGGCAGCAGGTGAACACCAAGCGCAACAGGTCATCTCGCACCACCGACTCCGGCGGATCCTCGCGTTCGTCGAACAGTGCCATGGCGGATGCCTCTTTGTCGGTGCGACGGGCTTCCCGGCGGATCCGGTCCACGGCGCAGCGCCGGGCGGTAACGATCACCCAGGCACGCGGGTGGTCCGGGATACCCCTGGAGTCCCAGGTGGTCAGCGCCTTGACCATGGCGTCCTGCAGCGCGTCCTCGGCCAGCGTGATGTCGCCGGTGAGGCGGATCAACGTGGCCAGGATCCGGGTGGATTCGTCACGGGTGAGCGCACCGAGCAAGTCAGCGGTGAAGCGTGACACTCACGAACCCAGCCGCATCACCGGGCGCACCTCGACAGCGCCGCCCCAGGCCGCCGGAATCTGCGCGGCCCACGCCAGGGCCTCGTCCAGGTCGGCACATTCCAGCAGGTAAAACCCGGTGAGCGCTTCCTTGGTCTCGGCGTACGGGCCGTCGGTGTTCACCACGTCGCCGCCCTTGCCGCCGACGCGCACGGTCGTCGCGGTGGCCGTCGGGTACAACACGGCGCCGCCGCGAATGACCGCGGCAGCGGCAGCGCGGAAGTCGGCGTACTCGGCCATCTGCGCGGCCTGATCCGGGTCCGACCAGTCGAGGTCGGCGGTGTAGGTCAGGGCGAGGTATTGCGGCATGAGGACTCCCCAGGATGTGGCCGGCGCTGATCGCCGGCTTCACCCTAAGGACGATCGGAGCACACCCCGCAAGGACACCGCGCCGACGAATTCCTCTGAACGAACGCACACCACGCCGTGCCCCCCACGATACTCACGTGCTCACGATGCGGGAGCGTTGCTCACGATGCTCACGATGCTCACGATGCTCACGATCTGGCGATCCGCGAGTCCATCAGCTCACGATGCTCACGATGCTGACGATGATGATATGGCGAACCGCGAGACCATCAGCTCACGATGCTCACGGTGCGGGAGCGTTGCTCACGCCGCCCGAGCCGACCCCTTGCTGCAGCACGGGGTCGGCGCACACACCGTGAGCATCGGCCGGCGGCCGGGCCGCCCGGCCGGCGGCCGGGCCGCGCGACCGACAGACCCGACGGACCCGGATTCCTGCGACCGCAGTGAGGGATCCCTCCGGGCGACCTGCGGGACTCAGGCGAAGTGCAGTGCGGCCTCTTCTGCCAGTAGTGCGGTGGGCTGCGCCGGCAGCGGGATGGGCTCGCGGGCGGCGATGGCGACCACCTTGGCGCTGTGCCGGCCGAAACCGTCCGTCTCCCACGGTCCGGTCCGCGTCCAGCCGATATGGCACAGAGCGTCGTCCGCCGCCTTGTCCGACGGAGCGGACCAGTCGTGATGGGACACCTTGTTGCCGGTCGCGTCGAGCACGAAGACTGTTCCGTTGAACTGAGTCTCGCCGGACTCCTCGGACTCGAAGACCGGCCAGTCCATGCAGAACGAGGTGGCGTTCTCCTGAACGGCCCGGAACGGGTTCAGCGTGTCGATCATTCATGCCTCCTTTTCAGGCGTCTGATTGGCCTGCTCGCTCGGCTACCGCGGGTGGGCGAAGCGTTCATGGAATTGCGCAGGTCGACGATCAGGTCACCAGCGCCCCGACACGCAAGAACCCCGGAACGGTCACCATTGACCGCCGGCGGTCGCCGACTCCGCGGGCGGCGACCGCGCGAACGAGAGCCCGGTTCATGGCACATGACCACAATCGTCAGCTCCGCGGACATCGTGATTCCGTCACGGGATCGTGCCTGCTGGAGTAACTGAGAGGCTACGCCGGGTGATCGCCCTTGGGAAGCGCCTCGTTGAATTCCGTCGAGATCGGACGAAAGTCGCGTTTTCATGGCCACCTGGGCGCAATGTCGTCGCAACGACGACACCCGACGACATGCCAGCAACGATCGGTCACATTCGGCGTAAACCCGGTAGCAGGTGTCAGAGGATCGCGCCCGGCCGGTACGAGGCCGCATCGGCACGCTCGCTGGTGACCGCCGCGATCTGCTCGAGCACCGCGGCGACCTGGGCTCCGGCCAGCCCGGTGAAGGCAAACCGATCGGAGAGCAACCCGTCGAGCGCCGCCCGGTCCAGCGGAAGTCGCTCGTCCGCAGCCAGCCTGTCGAGGAGATCGTTCTCGGACTGACCTTTCTCGCGCATGGCCAGGGCGACCGCCACCGCGTGTTCCTTGATCACTTCGTGAGCGGTCTCCCGGCCCACGCCCGCCCGGATGGCACCCATCAACACCTTGGTACTTCCCAGGAAGGGCAGGTAGCGCTCGAGTTCCCGTTCGATGACGGCCGGGTAGGCGCCGAAGTCCTCCAGCACGGTCAGGAATGTCTCGAACAACCCGTCGATCGCGTAGAACGCGTCGGGTAGCGCGACGCGGCGGATCACCGAGCAGAAGACGTCGCCCTCGTTCCATTGCGCGCCGGCCAGCTCGCCCGTCATGGACGCATAGCCGCGCAGAATGACCGCAAGGCCGCACACCCGTTCGCAAGAGCGTGCATTCATCTTGTGCGGCATGGCGGACGAGCCCACCTGTCCTGGCTGGAAACCTTCGGTGGCCAGTTCGGCGCCGGCCATCAACCGGATGGTGGTGGCCAGCGACGCCGGACCCGCCGCCAGTTGCACCAGAGCGGAGACCACCTCGTAGTCGAGCGAGCGCGGATAGACCTGCCCGACGCTGGTCAGCAGCCTGGAAGACCCCGAGATCTCCTGCGCGACAGCGGTTTCCAGCCGCTCGACAGCGTCGGCCGAGCCCAGCAGGTCGAGCATGTCCTGGGACGTGCCGACCGGCCCCTTGATGCCGCGCAGCGGATACCGCTCCAGCAGATCCGAGATCCGGTGGTAAGCCTGCAGCATTTCGTCGGCCGCGGAGGCGAAGCGCTTGCCCAGGGTGGTGGCCTGCGCCGGGACGTTGTGCGAGCGGCCGGCCATCACCAGGTCGGCGAACTCGGCGGCGCGGCGGCCCAGCGCGGCCAGCACGGCCACCGTGCGGTCGCGGACCAGCCGGAGCGAGTCGGCGATCTGCACCTGCTCGATGTTCTCGGTGAGATCCCGGCTCGTCATGCCCTTGTGGATCTGCTCGTACCCGGCCAGCGCGTTGAACTCCTCGATCCGGGCCTTGACGTCGTGCCTGGTGACCCGCTCGCGGGCGGCGATCGCGCCGAGGTTCACCTCGTCGATGACCGCCTCGTAGGCGGCGAACGCCCCGTCCGGCACCTCCAGCCCAAGAGCGCGCTGGGCCCGCAGCACGGCCAGCCACAACCGGCGTTCGGCGACGATCTTGTTCTCGGCGGACCAGATCGCGACCATCTCGGGTGAGGCGTAGCGCTGCGCGAGCACGTTCTGGGTGGCAGGTGTCGTCACCGGACCAGTGTCCCAGCCCGGAGCAGCGTTCCCGCTTCGCGCCGGCGGGCTTTGCACTGGTGGGCCTAGCGCCGCCGGGCCTTGCGGTTGCCCGCTGGCTGACCTCCGGTCACGATCGCGGGATGACCGCGCCCCGCCGCCTGTCGACCGCCGCCGTCGACCCGATCGTCGGGACGCAGCCGCGGACCCGGAGCCGGGACACCCCGGCCAGCTTCCTGCCGTGACCGAGTCGCTGGTCGCCGGGTTGCTCGCCGGGTTCGGCATCGCCATTCCGGTCGGCGCTGTCGCGACGTACCTGGTGACGTTGACCGCCCGGACCTCCCCCCTGGTCGGTGCGTCCGCGGCGCTGGGGGTGGCCAGTGCGGACGGGCTGTACGCGCTGCTGGCGGTGGTGGGCGGGGCGGCGCTGACCGGCGTCATCTCGGCCATCGCCGGGCCGTTGCGGTGGATCTCGGCGGCCGCGCTGGTGATCGTCGCAATCGGGATCGCTGTGTCGGCCATCCGCGACCACCGGGCCCGTGTCGACAAGGACGTGCCCAACGATTCGTCGATGACGCCGCCGCGGGCGTACGGAACGTTGCTCGGGATCACCCTGCTCAATCCGGCGACGGTGATCTACTTCAGCGCGCTGGTGGTCGGCAGCAAGGCCGCCGGCGCGTCCACCGCGGGCCAAGGCGCGGTGTTCGTGCTCGGTGCTTTCGTCGCATCGGCATGTTGGCAGCTGCTGCTGGTGGCCGGCGGCATGGTGCTGGGCCGAACGCTCACCGGTCGGCGCGGCCGGCTGATCACCGGGTTGGTCTCCAGCGCGGTGATCCTGGGGTTGACGGTCGCGTTGCTTTTGGCCGGCTGAGCGCCGCGATTTCCGGATCAGCGCACGAAACGCCAGGATGCACCCATGAGCCTAGAGAACGGTTGGCGTCCCGACACCCCGATCGGCGACTCGGTGCTGCGCCGGTTCCTCTTCAACCAGGCGGACCTCGGTGACCTCATCGCGGACGCCGTCGGCGGCCGGCACGCCCGCACCCCGCAGGTGGCGATGGCCGACGTCGGCGTCCCTGTCCCCTATCTCAACCAGGCCGTGCTGCTGGATCCGGTGCTCGCAACTGGTAGCCCGGTGCTGACCGCCATCGACGAGTTCTTCGCCGCGGGAAATCACCCGGCGACTGTTCTCTCCGCATGGCCGACCCCGGATCTCACCTCCCGCGGCTGGGTGCTGGTGGGGCACCCGATGTTCGTGCTCCGCGCACCGGCAGAGCACTCGTTCCGGTCGAGCCCCGGTGTCGCGGTCCGGCTCGCCCACACGGCCACGGACCTGGCCATCGCCGAGACCGTTGCGGTGCGGGGCTACCCGCTGCCCGAGGCCGCGGGCCTGCCGCCCAACGCGCTCTTCGGCCCCCGCCTGCCGGATGGCCCGCTGCGGATCCGGGTTGCCGCCGTCGAGGGCACGCCGGCAGCGGTCGGGTCCAGCTACGTCGCGCATGGCGTGGTGAACCTGTGCCTGGCGGCGACCCTGCCGACAGCGCGGCGGCGCGGCGCCTGGGAATCGTTGGTGTGGCCCAGGATCGATGACGGACCGGGACTGCCCGCAGCGGCGTTCACCAGCGACCACAGCCGGCCCGGCTTCGTCCGGATGGGATTCCTGCCGGTCACCCGCTTCACCCTGTGGCTGCGGCCCGGAGCGCCACTCGGGGCCCGGGCGCCAGGGTGGTCCGAGCGGACAGGGTGAAGCGAGCGAACAGCGGGGTCCGAACGGACAGCGGGGTCCGAGCGGACAGCGGGGTCCGAGCGGACAGGGAACCACCAGTTCGATAGTCAGCCGAGCACGCCCAGCACCGCCTGGGCCGCCGCCAGTAGTTGATCGGCGGTGAGCGGGTCACCCTCCGGAAGTCCTGAGCCCGATTGATCCTTTCCCACGGCTACCCCCAGTCCGCCGGCATAGGCATATGCGGTCTGCATGCCTCCGGCGTCGGTGGACAGGTAGCGCCCGGAACCCTGCGAGACGCAGCGAATGCCGGTTTCGGTGGCATCGAGGTTCGACGACCCGCTCGCGCAGGCTCCAGGCTTCGCGGTCACCACGGTGACCACCAGCGAGCCGCCCGTGGTGTCCGGTAGTCGCGCTCCAGCGACGGGTTCCGCCGCGCAAGCGGCGATCAGCTCGCCGGGGGTACCGAACCGGCCCGGCGGCAGCGATTGTGTCAACGCCGCAGCCGCGTCCGCGCTCAACGGCGACCAGGCGCACACCGCATTTCCTCCGGCATCGGTGGGCTCGCTGGGCAGAGCCGCATCATCTTGCCCGCCCGCCACCTCCGGCGCCTGGGCCACCGCCGAGCCCGCTGCACTCTGGTCGGCAGCGCTCTGGTCGGCTGGGCTCTGGTCGGCAGGGCTCTGGTCGGCAGCACCCTGCCGGGGAACCTCCTCGGCCGGGCCGGCCGCCGCGCCGCTGTTCGCAGCCGTTGCCAGGGCCGATTCGGCGGACGTGGTGATCTCCGACGACCGCAGCGACAGCGGGATCACCACCGCCGCGACCGCGGCCAGGCACGCCGCCGCCAGCACCCCGACCACCAGTGGGCGGCGGGGCTGAAAACGTTTTCGTCCGTCGACCACAGCGCCACCCGACGCGGAGGTCCGGCCGGAAACATCCGGCGCGGGAACGGGTCCGGCCGTTCCGGCGGCGAGTGCTTGCGCGTGCACGGCGGCGAGCACGGACGCGGCGGTCACCGTCGTTGGAGGTGCGTCCGGATCATCGGAGAGTTCGGCGAGCAGCGAGGCGAGGCGTTCTTCGTCGGCGTCGAGTTCAGGCTCGGGCAGATCTGGCCCAGGGAGTGACCCCGGAGGCGGTGCCGTCATGACCGGTCCCCCTGGGCCTCGACCGCGTCATCATCATCACAATCGGAACCTGGTGCGCCCGAACGCTTCTCGCCGACGACCGGCCGGTCCGGTAGCGCACCGAGACGAATCAGCGCAGCCTTCAGCGCGGCCAAGCCCCGCGCCGTCTGCGACTTCACGTTCCCCTCCGAGCAATCCAGGAGCTGCGCGACCTCCGCCACGCTCGACCCCTCGAAATACCTCAGGACCAGCACCGCGCGCTGACCGGGCGGTACCTCCTCCAGCGCCTGCCGGACCACCGCGCGGTCGGCGACCAGACCGGACAGATCGCTGACGTCAGGCACCTCGGGCAGCACATCGACGGCCCGCTCCCTCCGCCACGGTCGACGCGACTCGTCCACCGCCGCCCGCACCAAGCAGGACCGGACGAACGAATCCAGCGCAGCGCGGTTGCGGATGCCCTGCCAGGCGCCGTAGAGCTTGACGAAGGCGATCTGCGTCAGGTCGTCGGCGCGATGCCAGTCACCACAGATCAGGTACGCCGTCCGGCGCACCCGATCGCGTCGGGCGGTGACATACACGGCGAACTCCGCCTCCTCCTCCGGCCCCACTGACCCTCCTGCCGTAACGGATGGACGGACCGTATCGGTACTTCGGTTGCACGTGCCTGCCGATCGCCGTCCGTTTGTCGGCACCCCTTGGTCTGACACCATCGTGCGTTGTGGACGTCCCGCCGCTGTCGACAAGCCGCGCGACCGGCTGGGCACTGGTCGGGTTGCTGCTCGTCGCCGCCGCCTGGGGTTCGAGTTTTCCGCTGACCAAGGTGCTGCTCGGTTCGATGAGCGCGCTGAACTTCTTGGCGGTGCGGTTCGTGCTGGCCGCGGCCGTGATGACAGTGGCGTTCTTCCCGGCGCTGCACAGGCTGAGCCGCCGGGCACTGGTCCGGGGGCACTGGTCCGGGGGCTCTGGCTGGGGCTGGCCTACGGCGTCGCCCAGATCGTACAGACCATCGGATTGCAGTACACGCCGGCGAGCGTGTCGGGCTTCATCACCGGGATGTACGTCGTGCTGACACCGCTGTTCGCCGCGGTGCTGCTGCACACCCGGATCGCTCCCCGGGTGTGGGTGGGGGCGGTGGTCGCGACGGTGGGACTGGCCGTGCTGGGGTTGAACGGGCTGTCCATCGGGTTCGGCGAAACGATCACATTGGTCTCCGCCGCGATCTACGCGGTGCACATCGTGGGGCTCGGCGCATGGTCGACCGCGCGCGACGCACTGGGCCTGGCGGTGGTGCAGATGATCATGACCGCAGCCGTGTGCCTGGCCTGTGCGCTGATCATCGAGGGTGGGGTGACGCTGCCGACCACGGGTTTCGACTGGTTGGCGATCGCCTATATGGCGGTGGTCTCCGGCGCGGTGGCGATGATCGTTCAGTCCTGGGCCCAGGCGCACCTGGCCCCGTCCCGGGCGGCGATCATCATGTCGACGGAGCCGGCCTGGGCGGCGCTGTTCTCCATCACCTTCCTGGCCGAGCCGCTGACCTGGCGGATCGCGCTGGGTGGGGTCTTGATGCTGGGCTCCATGCTCATCGTCGAGACGGGGCCCCGACCGCCGATGGACAGCCCCACTCCCGAGGAGCTGCCGGAGACTGCTGCCTGATCCTCCATCACCACGCACGGCAACCCGCGCCGCAGCACTGCGCCGTAGTAGACCGACGCCGCGTGCGCCGGCGCCCGTTCGTCCCACAGCTCACGGTTGACCCGGATGCAGTCCTCCTCCACCCGGGCACGATCCCGCACGCGCGGCGGGCAGCGCGTGATCGTTACGCCGGAAGGGTGACCGCCCAGATCGGATTCGAGGTGGGCTGCGGAGAACCCGCTGCGGGTTCCACGGTGATCCCGATCGCGGTGTCTCCGGTTTGCGTCGGTGCCGCCCACGCCTGCGGCTGGCCGTCGGCGGCCAGCTTCAGCAGTGTCACCGACCTGGCGTTCGAGCCGGCCAGCACCCAGAGCTGGTAGGTCCGGTCTGCCGGTAGGTCGCGCAACCCGGACACGTCCACCAGCGCCGCGCTGCAGGACGGGGCATACCTGACCTCGCCCTGCGCGTCGGCCGGTTCGAGCACCTGCGCGTCCCCGGCCCGCTGCACACACTGCTCCAGAGCAACCTGCGGATCAAGTGGGCCCGACGTGCTATCGATCGCGACCACCACACCACCGCCGATCACGACCGCCGCCGCCGCAGCCGCGATGAACGCCGCCGGACGCCGGTACCAGGGTCGACGGATCGGCACCACGGTGCCGCTCGACGGAACCGTGTCGGTCGCCGACGGCGCGTCAGCGGGTTGGGCGTGCCGTGGGCCCCGCCGGTCGTGCCGCTCGTGATGTCCGACGACCGGCGGCAACTGCGGGGTGATCGCGATTGCGGCCATCACCGCGCGCCGCAACGCCGCCGACGGGACCTCGGACGCCACCGAACCCAGCAAGGCCGCGGTTTCCATGAAACCGGCGAGCTCGGCGGCGCACGACTCGCAGCCCTCGATGTGTGCGGCGGCCTCGGTCACCTCGTCGTCCGGCAGCGCGTCCAGCGCCAACGCACCGGTGTTCAGATGCGGATCGGACACCATGCTCGTCATGCCCCCACCCCCAGGCAATCGCGCAGCCGGATGAGACCGTCACGCAGTCGGGTCTTGATCGTCGGCAAGGGTGCGGTCAGCAACTCGGCGACCTCCCGGTAGGTGTAACCGATGTAGTAGGCCAGGGTGATCGACTCGCGTTGCAGCTCGGTGAGGGTGCCGAGGCACCGCTGCACGGCGCGGCGTTCCAATCCCGACTCCACGGCCTCGACCACCGTGTCGATGTCCCGCTCGACGGAGGCCTGCGCGACCTTGGTCTCCCGGTCGGTGGCCGACTGCGCGGACCGAACCCGGTCGACCGCGCGGGCATGGGTGAGGGTCATGATCCACGACGTCGCCGAGCCCTTGGCGGGATCGAAACGGCTTGCCCGGCGCCAGATCTCCAGAAAGACTTCCTGCGCGACCTCCTCGGCCTGGCTGGGGTCCCTGACGATTCTGCGGGCGAGCCCGAAGACCCTGGCCGCGAACGCGTCGTACAGCTTCTCGAAGGCGGGTTCCTGCCCGAGCGCGGTCAGTCCGAGCAGTTCCTCAGGGCTCGCCGGCTGGTCCGCCGGTTCCGGGACGGGCGCCAGGGTCCGTCGCGGGTCGCCCTGCGGGTGCGGGGCCGGGGATTCCGGGGGAGGCATCGGCTCATCCTTTCGCCCCGGCGATGAATGTGCGTGCCGGGTAGCTTCTTGCAGGTCATTCGGTGCCGGCCGCCGCCCGGATGGTCCGCCACCTTCGCGTTCCCTTACAGATTGATGACGACTGCCGGCGCCGGCACGCAGGCAGCGGACCATGGGAGGGTGCCCGAGCCGACGCAGCAACCCCTCGCAGGTAATCAGAGCGAAGAAAATTCCGTCTTACCGGCCCATCCGGGCGGCGACATGCCCCGAACCCCCGGCATGACCAGCAGCGCGCCGCCGATCTCGGCGGTCGATCCCACCCCGCCAGGGCCCGGCCCGTGGCGGCCCGGTGTCGCTCTGGCGGCGCTGGTCGGGATCATCGCGGTCGGCCTTGCGGTCGGCGTCGCCGAATTGCTGGCGGCCTTCGGCGGATGGATCGGCGTGTTCGGTACGCCGGCGTCCCCGTTGACGTCGCTCGGCCAGTCGTTCATCCAGCTCACGCCGGAGTGGCTGAAGGAATTCGCCATCCAGACGTTCGGCCAGAACGACAAGGCCGCGCTGACCGTCGGCATGGGCATCACGTTGGTCGTGGTCGCGATGGTGATCGGGATCGTCGCCCGGCGCAGCCCGCGGTTGGCCGTGGGCATCACGGTCGCGCTGATCATGGTGGCCGCTGTTGCGATCCTCACCAGGGCCGGCAGCAGCCTCGTCGACCTGACTCCGCTGCTGGTGGGCGGGGCCGTCGGGATCGTGTTCCTGGTGACGGTGTTCCGGCGCGAGGTGGCGGTGCCGGACCGGCACAGCGCCACCGTGGTCGCCGCCGCTGGGCTCATCGAGGGGTCGACTGCACCGCCATCAGGGTGGGACGAGGATCAAACCCTGCTGGCGGTGCAGTCGAAGGGGGCTCACGGGGATGGGCCTGCGGCGGATCCGGGCAGTCCGAAGGTCGCGACATCAGGTGCCGCGCACCCGATGTCGGCAGCTGCCCGGACCACTGTGCGGGCCGGTACTGTGCTGGCCCGCACAGTGGCGAACGGCACAGTGTCGAACGGCACAGTGCTGACCGGCACAGTGCTGACCGGCACAGGGCGGACCGGCACAGGGCGGACCGGCACGGTGCCGGGATCCATCGACCGGCGGCACTTCTTCCGGCTCGCCGCGATCGGCGCCGCCGCGGCGGCCGTTGCCGGGGCGCTGACCCGGTGGATCCCCAGCACCGCTGAGGTCACGGCCAGTCGGAGCGCGGTGTCGCTGCCGGTTCCCGCCGACGTGCAGCCGGTCGGTGACGTCGCGCTGCAGATTCCCGGCATCACCCCGTTCGTGGTCGACAACGCCGACTTCTACCGGGTGGACACCGCCTTCCTGCCGCCACGGGTCACCACGGAGGTCTGGGAACTGCGGCTGCACGGCATGGTCGACAACCCGATCACGCTGACGTACGCGGACCTGACGGCGATGCCCTCGATCGAGCGGATGATCACCCTGACCTGCGTGTCCAACGAGGTCGGCGGCGACCTGGCCGGCAACGCGCGCTGGCAAGGCGTGCCGATCGCCGACGTCCTGGCGATGGCCAAAACGCAGGCAGGCGCCGATTGCGTGCTGTCCACCAGCTATGACGGCTTCACCGTGACCACCCCGCTGGAGGCACTGACCGACGGCCGGGACGCCCTGCTGGCGTTCGCGATGAACGGCGACCCGCTGCCGCTGGAGCACGGCTTCCCGGTGCGGATGGTCGTCCCAGGGCTCTACGGCTACGTCTCGGCGACCAAGTGGGTCGTCGACCTGAACGTCACGAGGTTCTCGGAGGTCACGGCCTACTGGACCGACCGCGGATGGGCGCCGCAGGCGCCGATCAAGACCGCATCCAGGATCGATGTGCCGGCCGGCTTCGCCCAGCTGTCCAAAGGCAGCACCGTCGCCGTGGCCGGCGTCGCGTGGGCGCAGCACCGCGGTATCTCCGGAGTCCAAGTGCAGATCGACGACGGCGACTGGCACGACGCGACGCTGTCCGGCGAGGTCAGCGCCGACACCTGGCGGCAGTGGGTCTACCAATGGGACGCCACTGAGTCCGGGACGTACACGCTGCGGTGCCGCGCGATCGACGGCACCGGAGAGGTGCAGACAGACCAGGTCCAGGGGGTGATGCCGGACGGCGCGACGGGATGGGATTCCCGTCAGGTGACCGTGACGGCCTAGCGACGCCCGTTCAGCACAGGCCGCTCGGCTGAAGTTCCGGAATTGCCAATCCCAACGCCCTCCCTCCGACTCCCCTTCGACCACGCCTTCGGGTGCGGAAACAAACAGTCGACAGAAATCCAGGAGCGCAGCCCGCTCACCGTCGCCGGACTTCCCGGCGCATCTTCCAACAGGAGCAGAGATGTTGATCAAACGCGCCCTCACACTGGTCGGCGGGATGGCCCTGGCCGTCACGCTGGCCGCGTGTGGATCGAGCACCACCCCGACCTCCAGCAGCACCTCGGCGGCGCCGTCGACCGCGGCTTCGTCGACGTCCTCGGCGATGTCCTCGGCGATGTCCTCTCCCGCCATGTCCTCGCCTGCCATGAGCTCGCCCGCCATGAGCTCGCCAGGATCAGGGATGTCGGGCGAGGCCGCTCCAGCCGCGCTGGTCGGACCGGGGTGTGCCGACTACGCCGCGGCGGTTCCCTCCGGTGCCGGTTCCGTCGAGGGCATGTCGTCGGATCCGGTGGCGGTCGCCGCGTCCAACAACCCGCTGCTGACCAGCCTGACCGCAGCGGTGTCCGGCAAGGTCAACCCGCAGGTCAACCTCGTCACCACGCTGAACAACGGCGAGTTCACCGTGTTCGCACCGGTCGATGGGGCGTTCGCCAAGATCGACGCCACGACGATGGATTCACTGACCACGAACGCGCCATTGCTCAGCGGCATCCTGACCTATCACGTGGTGCCCGGGAGGCTCGCACCTGCCGAGGTCGTCGGCACTCATCCCACCGCCAACGGCGCGACCCTGACCGTCACTGGATCCGGTGACGCCCTTGCGGTCAACGGCGCGAACGTGATCTGCGGCGGGGTGCAGACCAAGAACGCCACGGTGTACCTGATCGACCAGGTGCTGACGCCGCCGGCCGCCTGACGAGTCGATCCGGGTCGATCGCCCCTGTCGACGCACCCTGACGTTGCCGGACAGGTTCTCGACCGAGAAACGCCAACGGCGGGCAGAGCATCATGAAGATGCGCTGCCCGCCGTGGCGAAACCGGTCGTTGGCATTCGGCCGATCGGGCCGGGGTGAACGATGTCAGCGGCGGTAACCGCCGATCTGGTCCCGCTTCTTGTTCGAGATGGCCACCACGGCCCAGACGCCGCCGGCGACAAGCGCGATCCAGAACAGGCTGGACAGCACCCCGCCGATCACCCACAGGATCAACTGAAGGGCGATCCAGGCGACGACCACGATGCCGACGATCTTCAAGAACTTGTCCATTGTCTTCCTCGTTCTCCGTGTTGAACTGACGTTTCGTGCAGCCCACGGCCGACCGGCCGGTGCTTGCTTCCTGCCCAGTTGCTGTTGGCTTTCCGGTGCTGACTACTACTGTCCTCGCTCGGCGCACTTCCAACCTCAGGTGCCAACCCTGATTCTCGACTCGGGGTTGGCCCCAGGTCCATCCCAGGATCGGTCCATCCCAGGATCGGAGTGACTGCCCTCGTCGACAATGGCCGAGCGCTACCCCCGCTGAACGCCCAGGAGCACGCCACCGTTCCCCGGTCCTTGCAGGCCGGGCCACCGTCTCAGCGTGCTGCCAGGAATTGCTCCAGCGCACCCAACGCACCGCGCACCGTCGAGGTCGCTCCGGCGAAGGACAGCCGGAAGAAGCGGTGCCCGTCCACGACGTCGAAGTCGGTTCCCGGGGCAGCGGCCACCCCGGTCTCGGCCAGCAGCCGGGCGCAGAACGCCGTCGAATCTTCGGTCAGGTGCGAGATGTCGGCGTACACGTAGAACGCGCCGTCGGCCGGCGCCAGGCGGTCGAACCCGAGCCGCCGGAGCCCGGTCAGCAGCAGCTCCCGGTTGACCGCGTAGCGGGTGACGTGGCCGTCGCACTCGGCGTACGAGTCGAAGGCGGCCACCGCCGCGAACTGGGCAAGGGCCGGCGGGCAGATTGCCAGGTTGCCCGCCAACGCGTCCACCACGTCGGACAGGTCTCGGGGCACCAGCAGCCAGCCGATCCGCCAGCCGGTCATCGAGAAATACTTGGAGAAGGAGTTCACCACTACGCCGCTGCGGTCCGTTTCCCAGCTGCTGGACGTCGCAGCCCCGGAATAGGTGATGCCGTGGTAGATCTCGTCGGAGATCAGCCGCACCCCGGTCGTTGCGCAGTGCCGGGTCAACTCTGCGAGTTCGGCCGGCGAGAGCATCGTGCCGGTGGGGTTGGCCGGGCTCGCGACGATCAGCCCGTCCAGGCCGAGGCCGTCGATCATCCTCACAGTTGGCTGGTATCTGGACTCCGGGCCGCAGGGCAGGTCGACGACCTCGCACCCCAGCGCGTGCAGGATGTTCCGGTACGCGGGGTACCCCGGCCGGGCCAGGCCGACCCTGGCACCGACATCGAACGCGGCCAGGAACGCCAGCAGAAACCCACCGGACGAGCCGGTGGTGACCACCACGTCGGCCGGGTCGACCTCCAGGTCGTACCGGAGCCGGTAGTGCCCGGCGATGGCCCGGCGCAGCGGCGCGATGCCGGGAGTCTCGGTGTAGCCGAGGATCTCGCCGTCCAGCGCCTGGTGCGCGGCGGCCAGCACCGGCTCGGGAGCTGGGGTGGACGGTTGGCCTGCGGCCAGATTGAACAGCGGGCTGCCCTGTTCGGCCCGCCTGGCCGCGGCGGCCAGCACCCGCATGACGTAGAACGGCGCCACCGCCGACCGTTCCGATGGCCGGAACACCTGCTGCACGCCGCTCACCCTAGGTGGTTGCCCACTACGCCCGGCCGGGGAGAAGAATCCGTCCCTCGGCCGCCGCCGCGGCGATGTCCGTCCGGAAGTGCGAGCCGCGCAGGTGAATCCGGCCGACCAGCTCGTACGCGCAGTGCCGGGCGTGTGCCAGATCCGCCCCGGTGGCGATCACCGAGAGCACCCGGCCGCCCGCGGACACCACGGATCCGTTCGCGGCCACCGCGGTGCCGGCGTGCAGCACTCCGTCCTGGTCTGCACCGGTGATGACGTCGCCCGTCACCGGCGGACCCGGGTAGTTCTCGGCGGCGATGACGACGGTGACCGCGGCCGCGCCGCGCCAGGACAGGGGCCCCACCGCGTCGAGATTGCCCGCAGCGGCCGCGCCCAGGAGCGAGCCGAGCGGGGTGTCCAGCAGCTCGAGCACGACCTGGGTCTCCGGGTCGCCGAACCGGCAATTGAACTCGATGACCTTCGGTCCGGCCGCGGTGAGCACCAGCCCGGCGTAGAGCAGACCGGAGAACGGTGCGCCGCGAGCGGCCATCTCGGCGATCACCGGGTTCAGCACGGTCCGCTGGACCAGGTCGACCAGGCCGGCAGGCGCCCACGGCAGGGGGGCGTACGCGCCCATCCCGCCGGTGTTCGGACCGGTGTCCCCGTCACGGACGCGCTTGAAGTCCTGGGCGGGCAGCAGCGGCAGGGCGATCGTGCCGTCGCAGACCGCGAACAGCGAGACCTCTGGCCCGGCGAGGTATTCCTCCACCAGCACCGGGTGGCCCGCGGCCAGCACCTGCCGGGCATGCTCGGCGGCCGCGGCACGGTCCTCGGTGACGACGACGCCCTTGCCCGCGGCCAGCCCGTCGTCCTTGACGACGTAGGGCGCCCCGCACGCGGTGAGCGCCAGCTCGATCTGGTCCAGCGAGGTGACCGCGACGGAAGCTGAGGTGGGCACACCGGCGGCGGCCATCACCTGCTTGGCGAAGGCCTTGGAGCCCTCGATCCGGGCGGCGGCCGCACTCGGGCCGAATACCGCGATGCCGCGAGCCCGCAGCTCGTCGGCGGCGCCGTTGACGAGCGGGACCTCGGGACCGATCACCACCAGGTCGACGGTCAGTTCCTTGGCCAGGTCGGCGATCGCGACCCGATCCGTCACGTCCACCGGGTGTGAAGTAGCCAGCGCTGTCGTCCCGGCGTTGCCGGGGGCGATGTGCAGTTCGCCGACGGCCGGGTCCCGGCGCAGAGCTCGCAACAACGCATGCTCCCGAGCACCCGAACCGATGACGAGAATGCGCACGAGGCACAGTATCCGTCCTGGACAGCGGTGAGCATCGCCGGGTCGGGCTGATATCCGACCCGGACCGGGTTCGGTCCGCCGCGCGACGCCGATGTCGCTGGGATCTGTCACGCTTGCCGCCATGGCCGGAACCCTGACCGTCGACGAGCTGATCCGGGTGCTGCGCGCGGAGGCCGACCTGCTGGCCGACGAGGTGGCGCAGGCGTTCGTCACCGATCCGGTGCCGACCTGCCCGCAATGGTCGGTTCGTGATCTCGTCGAGCACACCGGCGGCGTGCACCGGTGGGCGGCCACGGTCGTGAAAGGTGGGCTGACCCAGGACGTCCCGGAGGCCGAGCAGGAGCTGTTGTTCCGGGCGCCTACGGACCCCGACGAACTGCTGTCCTGGTTCACCCGCGGCGCCCGCGAGCTGGTGCAGGCGCTGGAGGCAGCGCCGGTGGACCTGCGAACCTTCGTGTTTCTCAAAAGCGCCCCGCCGCCCCGGCAGTTCTGGGCACGGCGGCAGGCGCACGAGACCACGATCCACCGGGTCGACGCCCTCGCCGCCCGGCTCGGCCGGATGCCCTCCACCCACGAGGCTGACATCTCCAAAGAGGTGGCTGTCGACGGGCTGGACGAGCTGCTGGTCGGGTTCGTGCAGCGCCGCAGCAGCAAACTCCGGCACACCGAGCCGTACTGGGTGACGATCGCGCCGACCGATGTCGACGTGGTGTGGACCGTGGCCTTGTCGGCCGACCCGCCGGCGATTACCCAGGGCGCCGATCCGCGGGCCACCGGCATGCTGAGCAGCACCGCGGCCGCGCTCTACCTGGGGTTGTGGAACCGCGGCGACGACGTCGCCGAGTCCGGCTCCGAGGACGCGCTGGGGCTGTGGCGGGATCGGGTACGGATCAGCTGGTGAGTCCGGCCCGAGCCGGGCGCAGCACGGCGTGCAGCTGGAGGAACCGGAACAGCCCGGGCCGGCCGGCCACCGCTTGGTAACCGTCGACCACCTCGGCCACCCACGCGGGGACGTCCGCCGGCGCCAGCCGTGCGGTGAAGTCGGCGAAACCCACGGTGCACCACCGGGAGAAGGCCTCCCGGGAGCCGAAATCCCACTCCAGGTCGTCCACGTTCAACTCGGCGACGGACAACCCGGCGGAGGCCGCGAGCTCCGGGTAGGTCTGCGGGTCGACGTGCACGAAGGGCGCCGGGAAACCGTCGAACGCAGCCCGCCAGCGCTCGGTCGCACACACCTGGAGGGCGACCTGCTCGACACTGCGCCGCGGACCGGCGCAGACCACCTGCACAACCACCGAGCCCTCTGGCGTCACGGCGGCGGCCAATCGGGCCAGCGCCGCCTGCTGGTCGACCACCCAGTGCAAGGCGTTGAACGACACCACCAGGTCGAACTCGTCGGAGAATTCGGCGGCGAAATGACTGTCGAGCACGTTGCGTTCCTCGAAGCGAAGACTCGCTCCGGCCGGCGCCGGTCGGGACCGGGCGACCTCGATCATCCGCGGCGAGGCATCCACCCCGGTGACGCTGCCGTTCGGCAGCTCGGCGGCGAGCAGCCGGGAGACGTACCCGTCGCCGCAGCCGACGTCGAGCACCCGTTCGTCCCCGCGCAGCTGCATCGCGGCCAGCGCGCGGCCGGCCAGCCAACGCTGCAGGTCGCTGATCTGCTCGTAGCCCTCGCCGTCCCAGTCGACCATGGCCGGCCCTCAGCTCGCGGCCGGCAGCAGCGCGTCGTGCAGGACCATGGTCTGGTCACGGCCGGGGCCAACGCCGATGGAGGAGATCCGCGCCCCGGACAGTTCCTCCAGGCGCCGCACGTAGGCCTGCGCGTTGGCCGGCAACTCCTCGAACGACCGGCACCCGGAGATGTCCTCGAACCAGCCGGGCATCTGCTCGTACACCGGGCTCGCATGGTGGAAACCGGTTTGGGTGGGTGGCATCTCGTCGAGCCGCTCGCCGTCGACGTCGTAGGCCACGCAGATCGGCACCTGCTCCAACGAGGACAGCACGTCGAGTTTGGTCAGGAAGAAGTCGGTGATGCCGTTGACCCGGGAGGCATATCGGGCGATGACCGCGTCGAACCAGCCGCAGCGCCGGGGCCGGCCCGTGGTCACGCCGACCTCGCCGCCGGTCTTGCGCAGGTACTCGCCCCACTCGTCGTGCAGTTCGGTCGGGAAGGGGCCGGACCCCACCCGGGTGGTGTACGCCTTCAGAATTCCGAGTACCGAGGTGATCGTGGTCGGCCCGATGCCGGCGCCGACCGCCGCGCCGCCCGCCGTCGGGTTGGACGAGGTGACATACGGGTAGGTCCCGTGATCGACATCCAGCAGCGTGCCCTGCGACCCCTCCAGCAGCACATGATCGCCGCGGGCGATGGCCCGGCCGAGTTCCAGCCTGGTGTCGGCGATCCGGTGCTTGAACCCCTCGGCCTGGGCCAGCACCTCGTCCACGATCCGTCCGCAGTCAAGGGCCTTGCGGTTATAGATCTTCACCAGGATCTGGTTCTTGATGTCCAGCGCGGCCTCGACCTTCTGCGCCAGGATCGACGGGTCCAGCAGGTCCTGCACCCGCACGCCGAGGCGGGCGACCTTGTCACCGTAGGCCGGACCGATGCCCCGTCCGGTCGTGCCGATCCTGGCCTTGCCGAGGTAACGCTCGGAGACCCGATCGATCGCCACGTGGTACGGCATGATCAGGTGCGCGTCGTGCGAGATCAGCAGCCGGCTGGTGTCGATGCCCCGCTCGTCGAGCCCGGACAGTTCGGTGAGCAGCACGCCGGGATCGATGACGACGCCGTTGCCGATCACGTTGGTGACGCCCGGCGTGAGGATCCCCGACGGGATCAGGTGCAAGGCGAACGACCGCCCGTCCGGCGTGACCACCGTGTGTCCGGCGTTGTTGCCACCCTGATAACGGACCACCCACTGGACCCGGCCGCCGTACAGGTCGGTGGCCTTGCCCTTGCCCTCGTCGCCCCACTGGGCGCCGATCAGGACCATCACCGCCATGGCACACTCCCACTCACCGCTGCTCGCTGGTCTGATCCGGTCACGTCGATCCCGTCCGCCGCGCAGTGGGTAGGCCGTGGTGATCAGCCCCGGCCGCGTCGCTGCGCCGAAGGAAGGGTAACCGGTGACACAGGGCACGGGGTTCGCCGTGATCTGTTGCCGTCCGGATCCGGCCGGTCCGGACCCCACCGAGCCGGCGCGGGACCGCGCCGGTCGGCCCGCTGCGCCGGCAGGGGGCCTCGGTGATGGGACCAGCACCAGGCGGCGCGAGGACGACCGGGCGGCCCGCACCGCGCTGTCCGAGGTCCTTCAGGCGTGTGCCGGCAACCCTCTGCACTGGGTCGGCCGGCGGCCGGGCAAGGAGATCGACCCGCTGCTCACCGGCGACCTGCACGCCCGAGTGCTGGTCGTCGGCGACGACGCCGACCTCGCCGCGGTCGTCCTCCGGCTGTTGCGCAAGGAGCGACTGGGGCGGATCGAGCTGGCGTACGCCTCACCGCGCCGTCGCACACCGGTCTCCGATTTGTGGGACCTGCCCCGTGGAACTGCTGCGGTGACGCTGGCCCGCTCCGGCGAGGTCGACCTGGTCCCGCTGGTCCGCGACGATGTCGGCGGCGTACTGGTCGGGGCCGGGTATCTCGGCCCGGTCAACGGCACGGTGTATGTCGACGAGCACCGGGTGCTGCGCGGCGCCGGGAAGATGATCAAGGTCGAACCGGACCGCGACAAGGGCCTCTCGGTCACCATCAGCAGGCGCCGGGTCGTCGGCGTCGGACGCCGGCCCAAGACCACGCTGGGACGGGCCGTACAGATCGGCACCTTCCCGACCACCGTGGTCTGCGATGGCATCCCCTACTCGCGGCAGATGGACCGTTGGACCTTCTACAAGCACACCGAGCCCCTGCGGCTGGTCAGAGGATTGGTGTAAGCCGGTGCGTCCGTGCGGCGGCAGGTTCGGCTCAGTCGGATCAGGGCAGCGGGATCAGGGCAGCGGGATCAGGGCAGCAGCTCAGTGCAGCGGTGTCGGGGTAGCGGTGTCGGGGCCGCAGTGTCAGGGCAGCAGGTCGGACGGGACCTGCGGATCGGCGTCCAGCAGGAACGTGCGCACCCGCACCGCTTCGTCCTGCTCCTCGATCAAGCCGGCCGCCTGCCCGAGCGCCGACAGCGCCCGCAGGAACCCCCGGTTCGGCTCGTGCGCCCAGGGGATCGGCCCGGCACCCTTCCACCCGTTGCGGCGCAACAGGTCAAGGCCGCGGTGGTAACCGACCCTGGCATAGGCGTACGCGGCGACGTCGTCACCGGAGTCCAGTGCCTGCTCGGCCAGCACCGCCCAGGACAGGCACGACGATGGGTAGCGGCGGACCACCTGATCCGCCGGTTCGCCGGCGGCGAGCGCGGCGGCCGCGGGGTCGACCGGAAGTTCCACGGGGGCAGGACCGAGCAGGTTCGCAGGACTCATCTGGCCGATCCTGCCCCATCGCCGGCCGCAGCGGTGACGGGCGCGTCAACCGAACTGCGCAGCCATGGCCGCGTCAACCTGCCGGTAGCGCTCACCGGCCTGACCGACCGAGGTGGCCAGCGACTGCAGGATGCCCTGCCGCTCGGCGGCGGAAGCATCCCAGCGGGCCTTCAGCGACAGGTAGCTGACCAGGGTGTCGGCGGACATGTCGGACGTCCGCGCGATGGAGGCGTCCAGTTCGGCGAGGTGGCCCTCGATCCGATTCCAGGTCGCGATCAGCCCGTCACGCCCATCGGACAGCGCCGCGTACGACACCGAGATGCTGGCCATCAAAGCACCGCCGGAACGGCAGCGGCCAGCGCCGATTCGGTGTCGCTGAATCGCTGCGCCGCCGTCATCAGCGCCGCGCCCTGGCCCAACAAAGAGTTCTTCAGGGCCACCGCGGCCTCGAGATGACCCTCCATCGCGGCCGCGAATCGTGGCGAGGCTTCGCTGGACTGCCAACCGGCCCGGATCTGGCCGAGTAGTTCGTGCATGGTCGCGACCTCCCGGGCCAACGACGTTCCGACGTCGCCGACTCCGGCTGCGGCCGTCGCGATCCGCTGGGTACTGACCGACAGGTTGTCCATGACTCCCCCTTCCAACGTCCGGCCTCGTGCCGAACGCTCTGATCGTCACCGAAAAGGGCCTGCCGGGGCGACCGATTCTCGCAAGATGTGGATGAAAATCGGACGTGTGGACAACTTGGCGGGCACAGTGCCGGGCCGACCTATGATCGGCGGGTGAGATCGTTCACCAAGGGGTATTGACCCGGCGGGCCAATCCGGCATCCAACGGGCGACCAGGGGGAGTACCTACACCATGTCCATACGTGTGCTTGTCACCGGCGCATCCGGTTTTGTGGGTTCCAGGCTGACGACGGCACTGGTCGAGGCCGGCCACCAGGTGCGGGCCATGACCCGTCACCCGGATACCTATTCCGGGGCAGGCGAACCGGTGTTCGGTGACGTCTCGGACCCCGAGAGCCTGAGCACGGCGATGGACGGCGTCGACGCCGCGTACTACCTGGTGCACTCCCTGGATTCGGACGATTTCGAACAGCGCGACGCCGAGGCCGCGACGGCGTTCGGGCACGTCGCCGCGACGGCCGGCGTCCGGCAGATCATCTATCTCGGCGGCCTGGGTGACATCGACGACAACCTCTCGGCCCATCTGCGCTCACGCCGGGACGTCGAGCAACTGCTCGCCCTCGGCGGGGTGCCGGTGACGGTGCTGCGCGCCGCCGTGGTGATCGGTCACGGCGGCATCTCGTGGGAGATCACCCGGCAGCTGGTGGACCACCTGCCCGCGATGGTCACCCCGAAGTGGGTCAACACCCGCACGCAGCCGATCGCCCTGCCCGACGTGATCAGCTATCTGGTCGGCGTGCTGGATCGCCCGGAGGCAATGGGACGGATCTTCGACATCGGCGGCCCCGAGGTGCTCCGATACGTGGACATGATGCGGCGCGCCGCGAACATCCAGAACGGCCGGACCCCGCCCATCGTCCCGGTGCCGCTGCTCACGCCCCGGCTGTCCTCACGCTGGTTGGCGCTGGTCACCGACGTCGACGTGGCCACCGCCCGCAACCTGGTCGACTCGATGAACAACGAGGTCATCGTCAAGGACACCTCGATCCGCGACCTCGTCCCGCTCGACCTGATCACCTACGACGACTCTGTGCGGCTGGCCCTGACCGAGCGCGCGGCGGAGGCGAAGGAACGGAGCTCCGCCGACTCAGCCGTGGCCGACCCCGACACGGCGCCGCGATGAGAACGTGGCCGGCGCGCTTGAGTGAGGCTCTGCGGCCGGCGCTGATCGAGAAGGTGGACCGGGATCACCGGGAGAGCGACCGGGCGTTCCTGCGACGGCGGATCGTCGCCGGCATCACCCTGGTCGTCGGCGCGACGCTGCTCGGGTTCTCGCTGAACGTGCAACCGGACAGTCCGCTGTTCTATCCGCTGACGATCGCGCTCGCCTCCACCTGGGTGATCGGCGGCTTCGCGTCCGGCCCGCTGCACCTCGGACGGACCAACTTCCGCGGCGAACTGCGCCGCCCGATCATCATTCCGGTGCTCCTGGGGCTGGTCACAGCGGCGGTGTTCATCCTGGGGGCGCTGATCGTGCGGGAGATCGAGCCGCTGCGCGCTTCCACCGAGAACGTGCTGGCCTTCGCCAGGTACCAATCGCTACCGCTGGTTGCGCTGGTCACCGTGATGAACGGCATCGCCGAAGAGATCTTCTTCCGCGGCGCGCTGTTCGCCGCGATCGGAACCTGGCACCCCGTCGCCATCTCGACCCTGATCTATTCGCTGACCACCGTCGCGACCGGCAACCCCATGCTGGTGTTCGCCGCTGTCATGCTGGGCGTCCTGCTCGGTCTGCAGAGACGGTCAAGTGGCGGAATCCTGGGGCCGATCCTCACGCACTGCACCTGGTCGCTGACCATGCTGCTGGTGCTGCCACCAGTTTTCGCCGCGGCTGGTTCGTAGGTCCAAAGACTCTTACATCACATTCCTCGCCCGCGCAGGATGGTTGCAGTACAAGCGAATCGGTGCAACTGACCGTGCTGTGAGTGAGGAGTCTTGATGACCGTTTTGACGACGACCAATGCCAATCAGCTGAATGTTCGCGCTCACGGCCGGCGATCGGACCTCGGCCGCCTGTCGAGCCTCACGCGTTCTGGCGACCAGCGATGACGGCCGATCCCTCGGCCGGCGTCGTCAACCTATCCGGGCGTCCCGTCCGCACCATCGTCAACGCCGTCCAGGCAACCGGCCTGACCAGGACGTTCGGCCGGGTCCTCGCGATAGACGGCATCGATCTGGCAATTCCCCGCGGATCCTTCTACGGCATCGCCGGCCAGAGCGGCGCCGGGAAGACCACGCTGATCCGGGTGCTCATCGGCCTGCTGTGGCCGGACTCCGGCAACGCGGTGATCGACGGCGTGAAGGTGTGGCCGGATCCGGACGAGGCGAAGCAGCACGTCGGATTCCTGCCCGACAGGCCCGTACTGTTCGACCGGCTGACCGGTGCGGAAATGCTGGAGTACGTCGGACTCCTGCGCCGTATGGA
>JBBQJM010000002.1:0-29569 GCA_038325895.1 Mycobacteriales bacterium | reverse complement strand
ATGGATGCGGGAGCCACGCAGGTGGGATTTCAGCGAGCAGGTCTGGGTACTTACAGTTGAGCATCATCAGGCGGCGGCCCCGGGGCCGCCTCGGCGCTGTCTGCGCTGTCGGTGGGTGGCCCCGGGGCCCTTGGATCGCCGGTGTGCCGATGGCATTTCGGCGTCAGGATTCTCTGCCTTCGACTACTTCGTCCAGACCCGCACGTAGTCGACCTTCACCTGGGACGCCGTGCCATACGCTGCCGAACTTCCGGCACCGACGTTGATCAGAAGCGATTGTCCGGCACCGTTATCGTCTGTCGGGTAGGACTTGACCAGGACGCCGTCCCAGTAGACATCGGCACTACTGGCCTTACGGTACAGACCGTACACATGGAAGGCGTTGCCCCAGTTACCCGTCACGGCGCCTTGGTTGTGCGCTCCCGACGGTGAGTGGTAGTTGACCGTCAGCTTGCCACTCAGGACCTCGGCGATGTCATGCTCACCTGCCGCTGGCCAGTTAGGCCCGGACGTCCACCACGCCGGCCAGTTGTACAACGACGTACCGTTGCCGGGGAAATAGACCCGGGCCTCCGAGTAACTGCCGACTGGGGCCACATAGCCGTTGCGTCCGGCACCGTCGGTGGGTGAGGACGAGACAAACGCCCCTGAGCTGGCCGACGCGAGAGTAAGGACGAGATTCCCCCCCGCCACCGCAACGTTCGCGGCGTGGGTCGTCACCTTGTTCATGCTCTTGCCCTCCATCAGTGACCACCTCGAGGTGTCCACCGAGGTACCGCTGAACTCATCGTTGAATTTGAGAACCCATGCACCCGGAACGCCCACCGGCATCATGGTCGGCGGGACCGGCGTGGTCGTCGGCGACGGCGAGGGGGTCGGCGAAGGACTGGGCGAGGGGCTCGGCGACGGCGAGGGGCTGGGCGAGGGGCTCGGCGACGGTGATGGGGACGGCGTTGGCGTCGACTTAGATGGCCGGAGAGCCACCATCCACGCCCCGATCGCACGGGTTAGAGGAATCGACCATGTCTTCTGGCCGGAGGCACCGGCGGTTGACTGCGTGGCGGTCGCCAGGGCAGAAACTTGGCCCCCGATGCTGGTCCAGGTGGCAGTGAAGCCGGCCGGTTGCGTGGGCGCCGGGTCACGGGAATCCGACCCGTATCCGGAGACCAAGAGCGCGCCGGCCGTGACCGTGGTCAACCCGGCCAGCCGTAGTGACTTTGCCGAGTAGGTCGTGTCGGATCCGTAGATTGCCGCCACGTCGAGCGGATGAGTGACGTCAACGCCGCGGAACGCGGTCAGACCGCCTCCCCACTTCTCCGCGGGTGACAAGCCCCACGACCACGCGGCGGGCTCGCCGGCGGTACTCGTCCGGTAGTACGACAACACCGTTGCACCGGTGGCCAGTCGCTGGATCGGTCCCAGGCTCCGCCATCCCGCCGGAATCGTCACCGTTGGCAGTAGGTCGGCCGTGAAGGTGGCAATCAGAACATCGTTCGGCTGAACGCCGGCCGGCTTGGTAAGGCTCATCGCGCCCACCGTAGTGGCTGAGTATGCCTGGGTTGACGCGACGGGTTGTATGCCAGGCGTTGTGACAGCGCCCGCCGATGGTTCGTTCAGTACGATGGAGGCCGCTGCGACGACCAGCGCCATGACGAGTGTGCCAACCCGCGTGAAATGCAACGGCAGCCGTCGTGCGGATTGGATTCTGTTCGTTTCGTGCGACGGCCGACGAGGCGGCCTTACCAGTGAACTATTCGAGAGTTCAGAAGGAGGTCTTGTTCCGGCGGAATACTCGCGGTTGCCTGACCATTCCCTCTTCTTGATGATCATCTTTACTCCTGACAGGTACTAAAGTATTGCGTGAGATTTCAGTGGGTTTTCGAATCCGGAGTTCTCTGTGCGGCATACGCCTTCTCTGTCCGGCATACGTCGTTTGCGCCGGCCGCGGTGCACTTGTTCCCCCCCCGGTACCGCTGTGGCAGAAGCGACGTCGTGGCGCCCGCCTCAGCGCACGCGGCCCTCCAGCGTTCGCTGAAGACGCACTTCAAAAAACTGTTCTTTAGCAAGGGCTCTGGCATCTACTTGTTGGTTTGCCCACGGCATCTAATCCGGCCGGCTTTCCCCAGGCGCGTCGGGCAAGTCCTCGCGAGAGCAATGACGATCGCGTGGGCGACTACCCGGCGATTGCGGACCGCATGATCGGATCGGGCTGGCCACGTTGACGCGTCGGCACGGCGATCCTCCTGCCATGAATATCCAACCCCAATGACGGCATTGTCATTTGAGATCGACCCCCTTCTGGTTCCTGCACGATGGACGGAATCTCTGGTGTCAACATTCGCGGAGATCCCGATCGGTCCACAGAGTCGGTCGGTCCTGATTCTTTCGCGAGAGTCCCGGGGAAAGTCCGACTGATAAGCTCCTTCGCCTGTCGAATGGCGTGGTGACGAATCAATGGGTCACCGGAACGGACCTCCAATATCTCGGTCCGGGCGCGCAGACGTCTCGTAGGGTGGTGACTTTCAGCTATGCAGCGGTGACTTTCGGCTACATAGGACAGCGCGAGAGGGCGCGTGGAGCCGATCCGTCGAGGGCGCGTCGTCGACCCCCGTCGGTGCCGGCGGCGGGTCCTCGTCGCGCCGGGCCGCGTGACTCTCTCCGCTGCGGTCGTTGTCGACGCTGTCAGTACCTCGGACCCGGACCGATTGGCGGCTCAGCTGGTGACCCGGCGAGGCTTTGGACAGGACCAGCGGTAGGCACGCCAGCTGGTACTCTTAACGACGTCACCGACCCCCCGCGGGAGAGTCCGGAACCGGCACCACCACGGCAACGGACGCCGAAGGAGCAAGCCCTCCCCGCCAATCTCTCAGGCCACCGAACCGCAGGGGACAGACACCTCTGGAAAGAAGGTGCTCGGCCCGTTTTTCGGCCGGTCGCCTCGCCGAAGGGGCAAACCGCGTCAGCGGTGAAGCTCTCAGGCTCCGATGACAGAGGGGGAGGCCGGGTCCGCCCGGTACGGCACTCGTCATCCGTCCGCGATGGTTTCCACCGCGGACGCGGAGATCCCGGCTTGCCCCGGGTAAGAGGTGGAGAGCATGGGCACAGACCACACGATCGCAGCCGCACCGGTCGACCGCAGCCCGTTCGATGCCGGTCACGGCACCGACGGCAGCACCGCGCCGACGCGATTCGCCGATCGGCACATCGGGCTCGACGCCCCCGGGCTGGCAACGATGCTGCACCTACTGGACCAGCCCAGCCTGGACGGACTCGAGCACGCCGCGGTGCCGGCGATCATCCGGCGCGGCGCCCCGCTCGAACTTCCACCGCCCGCCTCCGAGGCCGAAGCCCTCTCCGAGTTGCGGGCGTTCGCCGCACGCAATACCCCGATGGTCCAGATGATCGGGATGGGCTACCACGACACCCTCGTGCCTGCGGTGATCAAGCGCAACGTGCTGGAGAACCCGGCCTGGTACACCGCCTACACGCCGTACCAACCCGAGATCTCCCAGGGCCGGCTGGAGGCGCTGCTGAACTTCCAGACCGCGGTCGCCGACCTCACCGCGCTGGAGATCGCCAACGCGTCCATGCTCGACGAGGCCACCGCTGCCGCCGAGGCGATGACGCTGATCAAGCGGACCGCGAAGTCCAAGTCGCGCCGGTTCGTGGTTGACGCCGACACGTTGCCGCAGACCATCGCGGTCATCCAGACCCGCGCCGAACCGATCGGCATCGAGGTCGTGGTGGCGGACCTGTCGCTGGGCGCGGAGGCGCTGCCGGTCGGTGACTGCTTCGGGCTGCTGCTGTCCTACCCGGGCTCTTCCGGCGCGGTCCGCGATCATGCCGAGCTGATCGATGCCGCGCACCAGCGGGAGGCGAAGGTGGTCGTCGCCACGGACCTGCTGGCCCTGACGCTGCTGCGCCCGCCCGGCGAGATCGGCGCGGACGTCGCGGTCGGATCGTCGCAACGGTTCGGCGTGCCGCTCGGGTTCGGCGGCCCGCACGCGGGGTTCATCGCGGTTCGTCCGGAGCTGCAGCGGCAGCTCCCCGGGCGGCTCGTCGGGGTCTCCCACGATTCCGCGGGCACCACGGCCTTCCGGCTCGCGCTGCAGACCCGTGAGCAGCACATTCGTCGGGAGAAGGCGACGTCCAACATCTGCACCGCACAGGTGCTGCTGGCCGTGATGGCCTCGATGTACGCCGTCTACCACGGCCCGGACGGGCTGAAGGCGATCGCCGAGCGGATCCGCGGCCACGCGCTGTGGCTGGCCGCCACGCTCGAGGCCGGTGACTTCGAGATCGAGCACCAATTGTTCTTCGACACCGTCCGGGTCCGGGTCCCGGGCCGCGCCAGGGAAATCGTCGCCGCCGCTCGGGAGCGCGGAGTGAACCTGTGGGCCGACGGAAACGATGCGGTGCAGGTCAGCGTCTCCGAGGCGACCACCGGCACGCACCTGACGGCGGTGGCCGAGGCCTTCGGGCTGACTGCCGGATCCGCGGCGTACTCGCCGCTGATGCCGACGGCGGTGACGCGCACCAGCGACTTCCTGACGCACCCGGTCTTCCACGCCCATCGGAGCGAGACGTCGATGATGCGGTACCTGCGCCGGCTGTCGGATTCCGACCTGGCGCTGGACCGGTCGATGATCCCGCTCGGCTCCTGCACGATGAAGCTGAACGCCGCCACCGAGATGGAGGCGGTGACCTGGCCGGAATTCGCGGGCCTGCACCCGTTCGCGCCGGTCGAGGACGCCGCCGGGATGCTGGAGTTGATCGACCAGCTCTCCGGCTGGCTGTGCGAGATCACCGGCTACGCCGCCGTGTCGCTGCAACCCAATGCCGGGTCGCAGGGTGAGCTGTCCGGGTTGCTGGCGATCCGCGCGTACCACCGGTCCCGCGGTGACGAGGGCCGCACGGTGTGCCTGATTCCGGCGAGCGCGCACGGCACCAACGCCGCCAGCGCGGTGATGGCCGGCATGCGGGTGGTGGTGGTCGCCACCGATACTCGCGGCAACGTCGACATGAGCGACCTGCGCGCTAAGATCGACAAGCACGCCGACGAACTGGCCGCGATCATGGTCACCTATCCGTCTACCCATGGGGTCTTCGAGGACACCATCACCGACCTGGCGGACGCGGTGCACGCCGCGGGAGGACAGGTCTACGTCGACGGCGCGAACCTGAACGCGCTGGTCGGGGTGGCCCGGCCGGGTGCCTTCGGCGGCGACGTGTCACACCTGAACCTGCACAAGACGTTCTGCATCCCGCACGGTGGGGGAGGGCCCGGCGTCGGGCCGGTCGCCGTGGCCGCGCATTTGGCACCGTTCCTGCCGAACCACCCGTTGGCGCCTAGTGCGGGACCCGAGTCGGGGATCGGCGCGGTCGCCGGGGCGCCCTGGGGATCGGCCTCCATCCTGCCGATCAGCTGGGCGTACATCCGGATGATGGGCGCCGACGGGTTGCGCCGGGCGACGCTCGCAGCGATCGCCTCGGCCAACTACATCGCGCGACGGCTCGACGAGCATTTCCCGGTGCTGTACACCGGCGAGGGCGGGTTCGTTGCCCACGAGTGCATCCTGGACGTCCGGCCCATCACTCTGGCGACCGGCGTCACCGTCGACGACGTGGCAAAACGCTTGGCGGACTATGGGTTCCATGCGCCGACCATGTCTTTCCCGGTGCCCGGCACGCTGATGGTGGAGCCGACCGAGAGCGAGGACCTCGCCGAGATCGACCGGTTCTGCGACGGGATGATCGCGATCAAGGGCGAGATCGACCGGGTCGGCTCCGGTGAGTGGCCGGTGACGGACAACCCGCTGCGTGGCGCGCCGCACACCGCGGCGGCGCTCGCCGGTGACTGGGAACACCCGTACTCGCGGTCCGAGGCGGTGTTCCCGGCCGGGGTGTCGCCGGCGCACAAGTACTTCCCGGCAGTCGGCCGGATCGACGGGGCGTTCGGTGACCGGAACCTGGTCTGCTCCTGCCCATCGCCGGAGGCGTACGCGTAACTGACCGGTGGATGCCGCGGGGTCGCTGGATGCGAGGTGTCCTCGAGAGCCGCCCACCAAGGGTGATCACCATCCGGGGACCGGGCAAGGCCGCAGCGACCACTGATGGTCCCTGGCCGGTGATCATGAACCCGGCCAGGTCCCACAACAGTGATCATGAACCCCTCCCGGTCCCAGGACATTGATCATGAGCCTGGCGCGGCCCGGCATCAGCCTGGCGGACCGGCCGTCACAGGTCGACGACCACTTCCTCCAACGGTCGTGCGCAGCAGACCAGGACGTTTCCGTCCGCGGGCGGGTCGATCAGCGGCGGGTCGTAGCTCACCGTCCCGGCCACAAGCCCCGCCTCACAGGTGTGGCAGATCCCCGTGCGGCAGGACCAGCGCGACGGCACGTCGCACGCCTCCGCCAGTTCGAGCAGGCTGCCCACGTCATCACGCCACGGCACCGTCAGGCCGCTGCGCGCGAAGGTGATGTCCGGACCGTCACCGGCCGGGCCGGCGGGTGGGTGCACCGGAACGACCGGTCCGGCGGCGATCCCCGGGGTGGTCGCGGGCCCGGCGCCGAAAACCTCGGTGGACACCCGCGCGCGGTCAAGGCCGAGGCCCACCAGCGCGGCCCGGACGTCGTCCATGAAGCTCGCAGGTCCGCAGATGTAGGCGCGCGCGTCCCGCGGCATCGGTAGGGCGGCCAGCAGGTCGCCGGTCAACCGGCTCGCATGTTGGTAATCACGGCCGGGAACGTCGCCGGGTAGCGGTGCGCTGTAACAGATCTCGACCCGCGCGTGCGGCAGCTGGGCGAGCAGCGCGGCGGCCTCCGCGGCGAACGGATGCTCGCGGCTGTTCCGGGCGCCGTGCAGCCACCAGACCTCACGCTCGGACCGGGCGGCCACCAGCGCATGCAGCATGGCCAGCACCGGGGTGGCGCCGATACCTGCGGACAGCAGCAGCACGGGGTCGTCACCGGTCGCGAGGATGAACCGCCCGCGCGGCGCTGCCAGATCCAAAGTCGACCCGACGCGCAACCCGGTGTGGATGAAATGGCTGACCACGCCATGGGTTTCCAATTTCACGCTGAGCCGGTAGTCGGCCGCGCCGGGCGCACCGGACAGGGAGTAGCTCCGCGATGTGGGCCGCTCGTCTTCGCCCAGTGGCAGCCTGACCGCGACGAACTGCCCGGGCAGCGCCGCCGGCAACGACTGCCCGTCCACGGAAGCGAGCCGGACGGACACCACCGAGTCGCTCTCCCGGATGACCTCCGTCACCGTCATCTGCCGGAATCCGTTCCAGGCCACGGGAGGGGAGGCGGCGTCATCCGTGAGCCCGACGTTCCCGGTCGTCCCCTCGCCGGCCGCGAGAATGGCCTCGAACGACCCCCGCCATCCGGGGCTGAGCGCCGGGATGCGCAGTGCCCGCGTCACCTCGTCGTGGTCGTGCCCCGGGAGATAGAGCAGGGCGTCGACGTCGGCGACGCTCATCCGCTCCGGGCTGGTGCCCACCCTGATGATCGGATCGCCGGCCTCGACCACCCCTTCCCGCAGCACCCGGAGGTAGAAACCCGGTCGTCGATGCGACACGAGCAGGGCAGGCAGTCGCGGTTCGTTCAGCCGGAGTCCGACGCGGTAGCAGGTGACCCGCGGCTGGCTGACCTCGAACAGGGCGTCGCCGATCCGATAACGGTCGCCGATGAAGACCGTGTCGTCCGCAAGACCGTCGACGGTGAAGTTCTCCCCGAACTGGCCCGACCGCAGCGAGTCGGTGCGGAGATCCTCCCGACCGAGGTGGCGGCGCCAGTGGTCGTAGGACTCCAGTTGGTACACCATGACGGCGCGATGGGGGCCGCCGTGTCCGGCGAGGTCGCCCTGCCCGTCACCGTCGATGTTGAGCGTCCGCACCAGTCGCGGGCCGTGAACCGGTTGCTTCCATACCCCGGTGTGCACTGTCCGCCCGCGCCACGACACGTCATGCGGCTGACCCACGTTCACCGCCACGAGTGTGCCGACCGGCACCGCATCTTCGGCCATGCATGACGATAAGCCGATCACCGACAATTCGGGCAAGTCGCGTTCGGGCCAACATCCTCCGGCGGGCCGGGAGCCTTGTGGCGGACCGGCGACCTCCTGCGGAGGACTACCGTTACTCCATGGACCGGCGGCTCGTCGGAGCGCTGTTGGTGGTGGCGGTGATCACTGCTGCCATCGTCCTTCCTCCGCTGGTCACCGGGAGCCGCATCGCCGGATCAGCGTCACCCATTGACCTTCCGGATCCGCCCGGTGTCGGCGATTGCCTGCTCAACCCGCTGCCGAAGACCAACGGTCAGGACCTCGCCGACGGGACAACCGTTGGCCTCACCGGCTATCCCGCCGACCTGTCGGACGCCACAGCAGTCGCTGCATTCGGGCCCTGTGACGGCCTGGTGGCCGGGGAGGTGGTGCAGGTCGTCGACAGTGGCGGCGACCCGCTGGCGCGGAGGGCGGCGGCCGCGGCGTCCAGCGAAGGATGCCGATCGGCAACCGCGGCGTACACGGGTCTGCTCGACGTGATCCGGCAGTTCACCAGCCCGACAGGTGCGGTGGACGCGGTTCGCTGGGATCCGACGGTGAACGTTCGCCACGTGTGG
The DNA here is from genome assembly GCA_038325895.1 of Mycobacteriales bacterium. Classification (GTDB taxonomy): domain Bacteria; phylum Actinomycetota; class Actinomycetes; order Mycobacteriales; family Nakamurellaceae; genus Nakamurella. The sequence goes on along the minus strand of JBBQJM010000002.1, from coordinate 20,942 downwards.
GTGCAGCCGGAAGCGGTGCAGCGGGCAGCGGGCCGCACCTGGCTCGCGTGCGTGGTGACGCCGGCACGACCCGTCCGCTACCTCGGCCGGGTCGCGGGTGCCTTCGCCGGTCGTTCACTTCCCGACCAATTCGGGGTGTGTTGGCTGCAAACGGATGTCAGCGTGGCGGCCACCTTTGTGGATTGCTCCGAACCTCACCGGTCGGAATTGGTGTCCATCGGATCTGTGAGTGGTCATTCGGACGTCGTGCCGGCGGAGGTCAGCGCGTCGTGCGAGCGGCTGGCGTCACGAGTGGTCGGGCGGGACGACCCCACGGCGGGCGGTGTCCTGACCGTAGGGGTCGATCCGGAGGAACTGCCCGCCCGGCTGACGAGCGGTCGAACCGTCGACGTCACGTGCTTCCTGACCGCCGGCAACGATCGGCGACTGGTGGGAACGCTGGTGGGCTTGGGCGACCGGCCCATTCCGCTCGAATCGTGACGAACCGGCGCGAAACTCGGGCCCACCACACTCACTTCAGTCGACGGCTTCTCCCGGCAACCCACGGCGCGGTTATCGTGGCCGGATGGACCGTCGCCTGGCCGGACTCGTGGTCCTGGTGGTTGTGCTGGTCGCCGCGACGGCACTGCCGGGGTTCTCCGGACGCAGGGTGGCGGGGGTGGCGAGCGCCATGATCTTTCCCGACCCCCCGTCTGTCGGCGATTGCGCGCTGTCGCCGTTGGACGGCGCGATGAGCAATTCCGGCAGCCGGACCCCGGAAGTAGGTGTCACGGGCGTCACCTGGGGACGTTGCACCGGACAGGTCTTCGGCGAAATCGTCGACCCGGGATTCGCGAGCTCGGCGGCCGGGCCGACGAATTCCGGGTCCGCGAATCCGAGCCCAGAACCCCGCCGGCGCTGCTCTCGGGCCGTCGCCGCGTTCGCGGGGCTCGATCCGAGCTCCCCGAGGCCGACGATTCCGGGAACTCCCCCCTTCGAGCACATCTCGTGGGCTCCGACCCTGGGATTCGATCCCTACCGGGTGGTGCCCGGCCAGGAGGAGCGCGCGGCTGGACGAACGTGGTCCCGATGCCTGGCGGCACCGATCGTCCACCGGTCGTACCAGGGGACGCTGGCCCAAGCCTTTCAGACCGGGCAGCTGCCCGGTGAGTTCGGATTGTGTTGGAGTGGAACGGATCTGGACCGGGCAATCGATTTGATCCCCTGTGACGAGCCGCATGTTGCCGAGCTCCTGGCCACCGCTTTCGTCGAGGACCGCTCGTTGGTCACGCGCGATGACTATCAGCGAACGTGCGGTCAGATGGCCGCGTTGATCATGCGGACCGACGCGCCGATCCTGAGCGGGGACTTGACGGCGGTGATCGATCCGGTGACGTCCGACGGGCAGAGTCTGCCGACCTCGCCGCAGACGGTCGGATGTTTCGTCGTGTCGGTCGACGAGCGCCGGCTCGATCAGACCGTGATCGCGTTGGACGATCGGCCGGTGCCGTTCGCAGCCTGACCACGGCTCGGCCCCGGCGCGGCATCGCGGGACTTATCGAGGGTTACCGTGAGGAATGGATCACCGATTGGCCGGCGTCGGTGTGTTGATCCTGGTGGTGGTCGCGGCGGCCGTGGTGCCGGGTCTGGCCGGACGACGCGTCGCCGGTTCCGCGGTGGCAGAGACGTTTCCCGATCCACCGGCGATCGGTGACTGTGCGACGTCGGCCCCGAGCGGGCAACGCGGATCCTTCGGGGAACCATCGAACCTCGACGCTTCGGCGGTGACCTGGGGTCCGTGCGACGGCCCGATAATCGGCGAGGTGGTCAGTGTTCAACCGTCGGACCAGGAACCGATGTCGCCGCAGGCCGGCTCCGAGGGGCCCTGCTTTCGCGCCACCGCTGCCTTTGCCGGACTCGAGGTGGCCGGGCCGTCCGTCGCAGTGCCGGGCGCGCCGTCGACCGGTGCGCTGAGCTGGGAGCCCACCATCGGCGCGACCATCCAAGGAGTGGCGCCCGGCGACGAAGAACGCCGCGCCGGCCGATCCTGGCGAGCCTGCTTGGTGACGACCTCGAGAGGTCAGACCTACCGCGGCACCCTCGCCCAGGGTTTTGGCACCGGCCGCGTTCCCGACGAATATGGATTGTGCTGGAACGGAACGGATCTCGACGATGAAGTCAATCTGATCCCGTGCGATCAGCCGCATTCCAACCAGCTGCTGGCGATCGGGTCCGCCACGGATCGCTCGCCGGTCGCTCAGGTTGATCTCGAGGCAGCCTGCCGGGACATCGCCACGATGCTCATGCGGACGGAACTGCCGGTGCAGTCCGGTGAACTGGTCACCGCGATCGACGTGACCGAGGGTGGCGACGCCACACCGGACGCCCCGTTGGCAGTCGGCTGCCTCTCCGGTGCCGCAGGACAGCGCCAGCTCGACGGCAGCGTGATCGGCCTCGGTGATCATCCGGTGCCGTTCGCCAGCTGAACTGGGTTGGATCGATGGCAGCGCACCTACTCTGGGGTTCATGCCGCGCCGATGGGCGGGCGCCACCCTGGTGGTCGTCGTCCTACTGATGGCGTTGGTCGGCGCCCGCTTGTCCGGGATCAAGGTGGCCGGGATCCCGTACGCGCCGATCCGGTCGAGCGCGCCCGCAGTCGGGGACTGCATCGGGCGGGTCACCGGAGCGGTCGCGGAGGGCCGCCCGGTCACCTCATTCACCGCCAGTAGCGTCGGGATCACCGAGGTGCGGTTCTCGGAGTGCTCGCTGCCGCATGTCGGCGAGGTCGTCGCGTTCCGCCTGCTGACGGCGCCGGCCTCGGTTGTCCCGACATCGTCGGCTGCTGGGTCCGCTTCCGGGGCGGCATCTTCGTCGGCATCTTCGTCGGCATCTTCGTCGGTATCTTCCTCGGCACAGCCGTCCGCCGCCGCGACCATTCCGGCTACCACGGAGCTGAACTCAGACAGTGAGTGGTGCACAGACGTGGCATCCGGCTACCGAGCACATGTGACCTTCAAGGTCCGCGATGTCTCCGGCGACGGATTCTGGAAGCCCGCCACCGGGCAGCGGTTCCTGACCATCCTCAGCGCTCCCTCGCCCTTCGAGCCGTCGGCGCGATGGGCGGCGTGCGCGATCGTCTCCCCTGGCATACAGGAATACCTGGGGTCCTACGTGTCATCGCTGGCCGACAGCCCGACCCCGGCGCCGTTCGGTGTGTGCCGGCAATCCGACGAGAACCCCTTGCCCATATCATGTCTGGAGCTGCACCGGATCCAGGAGTTTGCGACTGCGATGGTCAGCGGGCAGGTTCCGGCGTCGCTGGTCGCATCGTGCGGTGAGTTGGTCGCCAGGATGACCGGGCTGCCGGACGCCGCCGCGGGCGGCGCCCTGCGCATCGCCGTGGTGTCGAGTGGTGCCGGAGGCGACGAGCGCGCCGCGTCGGCCAGTTGCCGCCTGGAGGTCGTCGGGGATCGGGCGCTACGGGCCACGCTGATCGGCGTGCAGAACGGCCCGCTGCCCTGGGCGTGACGGTTGTGGTCGGCCGTTTCGGGGCCGGGCATGACCAGCTGCGCCCAAGCCTCACCACGGCGCCCAAGCCTCACCACGGCGCCCACCTCACCACGGCGCCCAAGCCTCACCACGACGCCCAAGCCTCACCACGGCGCCCAAGCCTCACCACAGCGCCCGGGCCTGACCACTGGGCCCGGGTGTGACTTCTGGGCCAAAAGCGGCCTGAACGGTCGGCGATCAGCCCGCGGGGCGGGCACCGATCGCTTGCGCCAGCGCGGTGGCGACTTCTGGGCCGCCGTCCGGCAGGGTCTGGATTTCGGTGGTATCGGGTGCACCCGCAGGGGTGGTGACGGTCGCCGGCGGGCTGCCGGTCGGCCGGAGGTCGCTGTCCACCAGTGCCTGCTGCCCTGCAGGGCTGCGCAGGTAGGCGAGGAATTCCGCCCCGGCCTCCCGCAGAGTCGGCGTGATCCATGGAGCGGTGAGCGGCACGCCGTACGGCTCGTCACCGACGGTGGGTCCGGCGGGGTGCACGGCCACCAGGTCGGTGTCCGGGTTGGCGGCGGCAAAGGCGGCCAACTCGGACTCCACCACCGGGACCGCCGTGAAGCCGCCCTGGCCGCCGGCCAGCTGCGTCAACGCGTCGGTGGTGGTCGCCGGCTGAATCGGCGAGCCGGCCTTGGCCAGCGCGTCGAGCTGAGCCGTGCCAGCCGTCACCGCTGCCGGGTCGACCGCCGTCGTGCCGGTGGCGAGAACCGACTGGAGTGCATAGCTGGTCGCCCGGTTCGCCACCGGCTCCGGCAGCGCCACGGTCAGCTTGTCTCCGGCCGCCAGCACGGCCGACCCGCCCGGTCCGGCGGCGCTGAGCAGCGAAGCCCAACTGAGCGTCGACAACGCCGGCGCGTCCTGGCCGCGTACCGCCAGCACGACCGGTGAGCCGGCCATCGGGTCCGGGTCGCGACCCGCTGTCATCGCGGAGTTGGTGGATTCCAGGGCGGCGAGGTCGGCTTCGGAGGTCGGCACCCACACGCTCGGCGCCGGCCCGGGCTCGGTCAGCCAGTTCGATGCCAGCGCATGCACTGCCTGGTCCCCGGTCATCTCGGTGACCTCGGTGGTGACGCAGGTCGATCGGGCGGACGGCGTCGTGGCATCGAAACCGGCTGCCGCGGAACGGATTGCGGGGGTGGCGCCGGCGGAACTGATGATCGGCAGGACAACCTGCCCCCTGCAGCCGGCGTTCGCCTCGTCGTCCGAGCCGTTGACGATCAGCACGTAGGCCGTCGTCGCGCCGGCGATCAACAGCACTGCCACCGCGGTGACGATCACCCACGGGGCAAGGCCGCGGCGCGAACCGTCGGAGGTGTGGCGTGCCATGGATCCTCCTGATCGCCGGGTCTGTTGCCGGACAATGCGCCTGGGCGCTGGCCGAACGGGGTACCGGTTCGCGTTCGTCCTGTCGCTTGTTCGGGGTCGTGCGTTGGTGCTGTCGTGGCGTCGCCGTGACGGCGTTCGCCGGGTGCTGGAGGCGGCCTGCGGCACCGCTCGACGCGACACCGTCCGTGACGCAGGGGCGGCGCAGACCGGCCGACGGTGGTCACCCACCGCTCCCGCCTCGTGAGGCGTGACCAGCTGTGCTGCATCGGCCCCGCAGGCACGTCACTGTAACCCGGTCGGCGCAGCACCTGGCCGGGCTCCGGGCGTTGCTCGACCACCGAACCGGTGACGATCTTGCAGACCCGCGCATCCGGGTGCGGGACGGCGCACAATCAGGGTGAACCCGCAACCGTGCCTGCGGTGGGGCCGGGTTCGTCCCGGAATTCCTCCGGAACTCGGGGGACCGGGTAGAAGCTGGCCCGATCACCTGGAACGATGGGTAGTCAAGCGGCCGCCGAGGGATGCCGCTGCTTGTTGAGAGGCGAGAGGACTCGAGATCTATGGCCAACCCGTTTACGAAGGCCTGGAAGTACCTGATGGCGTTGTTCTCTTCGAAAGTCGATGAGTACGCCGATCCCAAGGTGCAGATCCAGCAGGCCATCGAAGATGCGCAGCGCCAGCATGCGGCTCTGTCGCAGCAGGCCGCGGCGGTCATCGGCAACCAGCGCCAGCTGGAGATGAAGCTGACCCGGCAGATGGGCGACGTCGAGCGGCTGCAGTCCTCCGCCCGTCAGGCGTTGGTGCTTGCCGACGAGCAGCGGGCCAAGGGCAACGCCGCGGAGGCAGCGAAGTACGAGCAGACAGCTCAGGCCTTCGCGACCCAGCTGGTCGCCGCCGAGCAGCAGATGGAAGACCTCAAGGGCATGCACGACCAGGCTCTGCAGGCCGCCGAGCAGGCCAAGAAGGCCGTCGAGAACAACGCAATGCAGCTGCAGACCAAGCTGGCCGAGCGCACCAAACTGCTCTCCCAGCTGGAGCAGGCGAAGATGCAGGAGCAGGTCTCGGCGTCGCTGCAGTCCATGTCGCAGCTCCAGGCGCCGGGGAACACTCCCTCGCTGGACGAAGTCCGAGACAAGATCGAACGCCGGTACGCCAATGCGTTGGGTGCGGCGGAGTTGCACTCGAATTCCGTCGAGGGCCGCATGCTCGAGGTTCAGAAGTCGACCCTGGACATGGCGGGCGCGTCGCGCCTCGACCAGCTCCGTGCGCAATTGCATCCCGAGCTGGCCGCGCAGCAGCCGCGCTCGATCGATGCCGCCACGGGCACCGGCACGTCGGTACCGACCACACCCGCGGCCCAACCTGCGCCGCTGCCCAATCAGCAGACCTGATGCGTAAGACCGCGGGCCGAGCATTGATGACGACTGCCGCGGTCGGGCCCGGAGTTGACCTGGCCGGGCAGGTGAGCGCGGCCGCGGCCGAGCGGATCCGCGTCCGCAGGGATCCGGCGGTGCAGGCACGCAAGCGCCGCCGGGCGGCATCGCGCCGACTGAAGGTGTGGTCGGCGGGCGCGATCGTGTCCGGCGCCGTCACCGCAACGGGCGTGGCCGCAATCGTCGACGAGGGTTGGACCTCGGGTGCCGTGGGCGCGATGGTGTTCCTGGTCGCGATCCTGCTGTGGTGCATCGTCGGCATCGTCCGGGCGAGTGTGGATCTCCGGGCGCGCTCCCGGGTGCTGAATACGCTGCCGGCGCCGCAGCCGGCGCGCCCGGTTGTCGCGGCGAGCATTCGGCCGGAGATCGATCGGTTGGACGGCTATTCCGACGGCCTGCGTCAATTGGTGGGGATGATCGGAATAGTCAATGACGATGCTGACGTGCTCCGGCTGCGTGACGACATCCTGGCGGCCGCGGATTCCGCTGAAGCCGGTCTGCGCAGGCAGGCGCAGGACCTCACCGGTGTGCTCCAGGCCAAGCGTTCGGCGCCACCGGGGGCCACGCCACAACTCGATGTCACCGCAGCGCTGATGCGTCGGCAGATACACGACGGCGTCGACGGCTACGGCGAGTTGGTGTCGGCGGCGAGCGAGGCGGTCGCCGCGTCGCGCGCGCTGGCTGAGCACGGCGGGCTGAGTGGCGCTCGGCTGCCGACCGGGCAGCTCCCGCCGGGCGTCGTTGCGGGCGGCGAGCTGCAGAGCCCCACCGACCAACTCCGCGCGCTGGCAGCGGGGATGCGGGAACTGACCGAGGGCTGACCGCGCACCTTTGCGGCGCCCGGTCGCCCCCGTCGGGTGGGTAGCGCCGGGAATCCTTGTTACCGGCTTCGTGGCCGTGGCCGTGGGCGTCACGGAATCGTCCGGCGACTCGGCGCCGGTTTCCTGAACTCGGCGCCAAAACATGTGGGCGCCCACACCTGAAACCTGACGCCGAGTGGGATCTGGACGGAGCCTTAAGAGCTGCGGCATAGGTGCGCGTGACTGGAAGGCACACCGCTATTCACCCGGCGCACTCTTTCCTACCCGGCTCCGACATGCGTTGGCGCCCAGACCATATGACCGGCGCCGGGTGCTGGTAGGTGCCGTTGGTTACTACCTAGTTCGGCCCGCCGGTCGCCGTCAGACCCGGCCACAGCAGGTCAAGCAAATGGTTCGGTAGGTCGGGATACGCCTGCCGTCGTCCCATGCTGTGCACCTGCAGGATCACCGGGCCGATGAGCGCCATGGCGGCCAACTCGATGTCCAGGTCGGACCGCAGCTCACCGCGCTCGACGCCGTCGCGCAGCACCGAATGCAGCCAGCGGCGACGGGGAATGATCACCCGATCGAAGTACTCGGCGTATAGATCGGGCTGGCTGACGCTGTACACCATCATTCTCGGCATGATCCGACCTGCCAACGAATCGGCATCCCGGTTCGACATGTGTTCCAGGCCCATCAACAGCCGGTCCCGGGTGCCGCCGGGCGGCAGGGGGTCGGTCTCCTGTGGGAAGTCGTCGTTGAGGCTCGCGAGCCCATCGATGACCAAGTCGCGTTTGCCGGCCCACCGCCGGTAGATCGTCGCCTTGCTGACCCCGGCTTTGATGGCGACGGCCTCCATCGACAACGAGTAGTAACCCTCGTCGGCGAACAGTTCCAGGGTCGCGGTGATGATCGCCTTGTCGGCCCGCTGTTCCCTGGGTCGGCCGGGCCGCCGGAGACTCTCGCTGCAGGCGGGCTCCGCGTTTGTCACAAGCGTTGCGCTTGGTCCGCCCCGCCGGCCACGGCGGTGAGGTCCTCGGGCGCGGCGTGCTTGCCGACCGGGGCGCCGTTGGTCGTGCTGCCGTTGGTTGTGCTGGCGTTGGTTGTGCTGGCGTTGGTTGTGCTGGCGTTGGTTGTGCTGGCGTTGGTTGTGCTGGCGTTGGTTGCGCTGCTGTTGGTCGTGCTGCCGGTCGGAGTTCCGTTGGCCGGAGTTCCGTTGGCCGGAGCGCCATTGGCCGTGCCGCCGTCCACCACGCGGCCGGGAACCTGGACGGCGGTCGAGCTCCTTGCCGGCTCGCCGGCCGGAGCCGGATGCCCAGGCGCCTCCACCACACCGACCGCAGCTTCCACCCGGGTGTGGGTTTCGTCGTCCTCGCCGGCGTGATGCCTACCGTCCTGACCCTGCACCGGGGGTCGGCGCGCCAGCGGCCGGTGCCCAAGGGGCAGATCCTCGATGTGCTCGAGGTCGTTGCCTTCCTCGTCCACGAAATGGACCCTGTCCTCGGCGGCGCCCTCCATGCCAGAGGAGTCCTCCCCGGGATGCGATCCTGCCCACGCGACTGCTTCGGCCTTGGCCGGCAGCCAGACCAGCACCACTGCGATCGCGATGACCAGGAGTGCGGCAGAAACGAACGCGGCGGTATGCAAGGCCGGCATGAACGAGTCGTTGGCCGCCTGCCGGAGCTGCTCGATCAACGGCGCCGGCACGGTGCCGGTCGCTGCCAGCCGGTCGGCGACCTCATTGGTGCCGCCGATGGAGTCGGTCGCGGCCGCCAGCGCCTCGGGCGGAAGGCCCTTGCCCGCCAGCAGCGGGCTCATGTTGTTGCTGTAGACGGTGCCGACGACCGAGGACAGGATCGCGACCCCGAACACGGCTCCGATCTGACGGACGGTGTTCTGCACGGCGGATCCCGACCCCGAACGCTCCGGCGGGGTCGCCAGCGTCATGCGGGTCGTGGACGGAGCGATGGTGTTGCCCAGCCCGAATCCGAAGACGACGCCGACCACGATCAGGAACCACACGGGGGCGTCTTGACTGACGAAAGCGAAGCCCAGCATGCCGACCAGGGCGAACAGGAGGCCGCCGGGGATCACCTTGCGGGCGCCGAACCGATGCACCATCTTGGCGCTGCGCGGCGCCCCCAGGAGCTGGCCGACCGCGAACGGCAGGACCAACAGACCCGCCTGCAGCGGGGACCAACCGCGGACGATCTGGTAGTAGAAGGTCAGGAACAGCAGCGTGCCCTGCATCGCCGCAAACGCCAGCGAGACGCCGGTCAGCGGAATCGAGAATGACCGGATGCGGAACAATGACAGGTCGATCGACGGATGCGAGCTCTTGAGCTCGTACATCCCGAAGGCGAGCAGCACGATCAGCCCGAGAATGATGAAACCCCAGGTCGACGGGGCCGCCCAGCCGACCGTCGAGGCGTTCTGGATGCCGTAGACGACGGTGAACAGGCCGACCACCGACAGCACCAGGCCGATCGGGTCGAGCTTGCCCGGGCGCGGATTCTTCGTTTCCGGCACCAACATGAAGATCCCGATGCCACCGAGGATGACGATCGGCACGTTGATGAAGAAGACCGAGCCCCAGTCGTTCCCGGTCAGCCACCGGAACCAGTTCGGGTGCTCGAGCAGCAGGCCACCCAGAACAGGGCCGAGCGCCACCGCGCCGCCGACCGCTGCGGCCCACACGCCGATCGCCTTGCCGCGCTCCTGCGGCGGGAAGATCACCGTGATGATCGACAGCGAAATCGGCATGACGGACGCTCCACCGATGCCCATCAGCGCCCGGAAGGCGATGAGCTCGCCGGGGCTGGTGGCGAAGGCGCAGAGTGCGGAGGCCACGCCGAACAAGGCGAGGCCGATCAGCAGGATCTTCTTCCGGCCGAACCGGTCGCCCATCACGCCCCAGGTGAACAGCAGCGCAGCGAACGCCAGTGAATATCCGTTGATCGCCCAGACGAGCTGGTTCTGGCTGGCGCCGAGGTCCTCCTGGATGGTCTTCAGTGCGACGTTCAAGATCGTGTTGTCCAGGATGACCACCAGAAGCCCCACGACCAGCACCGCGAGTGCCTTCCAGCGTTTCGGGTACGCGCCGACGACGGTCGAGTGGGAGGCGACGCTCCCGGTGAGGGGAGCGGAGGAGTCGGACACGGGGCAACCTCGGGTCATGTCGTTCACGCTGGGGTTTGGGCGTAGACAAAGTGCAGCACTCGTGTCTGACAACGCGGGTCGGCAGCGATGTTATTCCGAAACGGACCCGTTCCGTTTTGGAACTTCTGCGGCGGTGAACGGTGCGCTGAAAGCGGTGAGTCGCCAGCCTGAACTAGGACTGCAGTAGTACGGAGCTGGTTACTTGGTGCGGTGGCGATGGAGATGCGCGTGGTCGGTGCAGAGCGCAGCCGCGCCGGCTCGTCGGTCCGATGCACGATGCCCGGCGGCGGGGCGGACGTCAGCGTCGGCGGCGCAGCAGCATGATCAACACGACTATGGTCGAGATCAGCCCGGCGGCGATGACCAGTTGGCCGATCGGGCTGGACAGGCCGGTGGGGTCCATCTGGGCAGTCTGCCTCAAGTTCCGCTCGGCCCGCGTGGCACGAACCCCATCCATCACGGCAGGCACTGAACGGCAGGCGCGGCGGGGCAGTGCGGCAGGGATGGTCCACTAGAGCGGCGAACCCGCGACCAGTGCGCTGGGTAGGGTCGTGTCCGTGCGACTGACCGAGTTCCGGGGCCTGATGCAGCTGCAATTCGGGTCGACCCGCGCGCCATCCGTGGCCCGCGATCATGTGTTCTCGGCGCTTGGAGGGTTGACCGCCGACGAAGCATTGGCGGCCGGCGAAGACCCGAAAATGGTCTGGGCAGCGGTGTGCGATGCGTTCGAGGTCTCTGACACCTTGCGGTACGGCCTGCCCGACTGATCGCGATCGACTCGGCCGCTCTCCTCGCGTTGCCGTCCGCGGGCAGTCGCCGGCGCGCTCCGCCAGACCCGCTACAGGGCCCGGTTCGGGGGCCTCCTCGGCACGATCGACACGCCGACCGATTTCTGGCGTATCGAACAGGTGTACGTCTAGAGTTGTCCCCATGCCGCGAGTTGTCCACACACGACCCGCGAATCCAGACCACTGTCGGTGGCTCGTTCTACCGTCGGCACGACAGCAACACCAGGTCCCGTTGGGTCACACCCGCGGACACAAAGGAAAGGTACGGGGTGGGTCATGACGGCACCGGATCGCGAGAAGGCGCTGGGCATCGCGCTCGCACAAATCGAGAAGCAGTTCGGGAAGGGCTCGGTGATGCGCCTCGGTGACGAAGGTCGCGCTCCGGTCGAGGTGATCCCCACCGGCTCCATTGCGCTGGACGTGGCTCTGGGCATTGGTGGTCTGCCTCGGGGCAGGGTCGTGGAGATCTACGGTCCTGAATCTTCCGGAAAGACCACGGTCACCCTGCACGCGGTGGCCAGTGTGCAAGCCGCTGGCGGTATCGCCGCCTTCATTGATGCCGAGCATGCGCTGGACCCCGAGTACGCCAAGGCGCTGGGGGTGGACACCGACTCGTTGCTGGTCTCCCAGCCGGACACCGGTGAACAGGCCCTGGAGATCGCGGACATGCTGATCCGCTCCGGCGCGATCGATCTGGTGGTGATCGACTCGGTGGCCGCCTTGGTCCCCCGAGCGGAGATCGAAGGGGAGATGGGGGACAGTCACGTCGGTTTGCAGGCCCGGCTGATGTCCCAGGCTCTGCGGAAGATCGCCGGTGCGCTGAGCAACACCAATACCACGATGATCTTCATCAACCAGCTGCGGGAGAAGATCGGGGTGATGTTCGGGTCTCCCGAAACAACGACCGGTGGCAAGGCGCTGAAGTTCTACGCCTCGGTGCGCCTGGACATCCGCCGGATCGAGGCGCTCAAGGACGGCACCGACGTTGTCGGCAACCGGACGCGGGTGAAGGTCGTCAAGAACAAGATGGCCCCGCCGTTCAAGCAGGCGGAGTTCGACATCATCTACGGCTTGGGTATCTCCCGCGAGGGTTCGCTGATCGACGTCGGGGTGGAGCAAGGAATCGTTCGCAAGGCCGGCGCCTGGTACACGTACGACGGCGAGCAGTTGGGTCAGGGCAAGGAGAACGTGCGGACGTTCCTGCGCGAGAACCCGGATGTCGCCCACGAGATCGAGAAGCGCATCAAGGAGAAGCTGGGCGTGGGTGCGCGCCTCGACGCGGAGGAGCCGCTGCCCGCTCCGGTCGATTTCTGATCAGTCATGGCTGCTCCACATCTACCGCACCGTTCCGAGGTAACGCCGGCGGACAACAACTCCGACGCGCGCTCGGCCCGGATCGCGCAGCTTGCGGCACAACTGGAGTCGCTCTCCCGGTCCGCCCCAGGCGCGACCGGGGGACCGGCAGCAGCGACCGTCGCCGGCCGGCCCGCAGTCAGCATCTCCGATGAGGGTGCGGAGAGCCGGGCGGTACCGACCGGCTCCGGAGGTCGCTCGATTCGGGGTTCCCATAGCAGCACGGCAATGGTTGGTTCGGTGGTCGGCTCTTCAGGTCGATCGCCGACCAGGAACGAGGGCGGGCACCCAGAAGACCCGCCCGGCGATCCTGAAACCGTGGCCAAAGCAATCTGCCTTCGGCTGTTGACGGTGGCGGCTCGCCCTCGGGCCGTGCTGGCCGTCGCCCTCCGCAAGCGCGGAATCCCGGAAGACGTAGCCGAGACCGTGCTGGATCGATTCGTCGAGGTAGGTCTCATTGACGATCAGGCCTACGCGCAGACCTACGTTGCCACCAAGCAACGAGATCGAGGGTTGGGCACGACGGCGCTACGCACCGAATTGCGACGAAAGGGTATCGACGAGGACGTTGTCGCCGGCGCGGTCGACGGCATCGATCATGAAGCCGAGCGGAGTCGGGCCAAGGCACTGATCGAGCGGCGGGTGGACGCTGCGATGAGCGCCGGGCCGGTGGCCGCTCGGCGCCGACTGGCTGGTCTGCTGGCCCGCCGCGGGTACTCGGTGGATGTCGCCCTGTCCGTCGTGGACGAAGCGCTCGCGGCCTACACCGCCGACGAACGCTGGGACAACTGAAGGCGCCGCTGGCATTCGCTCGGCCAGGTTCTGCACCGACCCACGCGCGCACCCCGACATGGTGTCGCGGCCGGGTCCACACAGCCCGGCCAGGGCGTGCGGGCTCTGCCGTGCAGTGCTGGCGAGAGGCTAGCCGGGATGCCCGTGCTCCTCACCGTCGCATTGGTTGCCAGGTCGTCGCCCCGACAGCTTCACGGGTGGTCCGTTGAGGCGAAGGGGGCACGCCTGCACGGCCGTGCCGCGCCTTCCCTCGGTGAGCTGTCGGTGCGCCAAACGCGGGTCGGCTTGACCCTCGGTGTGACGCTCCTTAACCTCGGACGTAACAGGAGAGTCACGAAACGCGCGCCGCAGGGCTGCGCGGCCGATAGCGGCGTTGTTTGCCGCACCTACCCGGCCTGGCCGGGAAGTACGCGATCGGCGCCGATAGGCGTTGAGTACGGTCGCGGTGATGGCCCGCTGGGCTTTGCGATGACGAGTCCGCGACCTCTCCTGCCGTACCCTGGACAGCGCCCTACGGCTGCTGTCCCCGCGCGGCACCGATGAGGGAGGTTCGATGTCCGACGCTCTCGTCATCGTCTTGGTCGGAGCTTTGTTGGTCGCAGTGCTGGCGTTGCTGATTGTCGTGCGCCGGAGTCCATCGCAGCCCCCCGCGCCGTTCGACGAAGAAGCCCTGCGCCGGCTCGTGGAGAACGCCGTGTCCTCCACCGCGCGATCCGCCCAACCCGACGACCGCGCCGACCACGAACCCGACCTGTCGCATTTCGCTTTGCTGAGCCACGAGGCGACCGCGGCCGCCGAGGCGGCAGATGCTGTCCGTCGAACGGCATCCGAGGCCGCCGACGAACTGACCACCCGCTCCCGCAAGGAAGCGGAGCAATTGCGGTCGGACGCTCTCGCAGAGGCGGAGCGCACCGTCGGGGCCGCCCGTGCGCAGGCCGCCGAACTCCGCTCCGGGCTGGATGCGGAACGCAACCGGGTCACCATCGAGGCCACCGCGGCGCTCTCCGAGGATCGTCGGGAACTCCAGGAGGCCGAGCAGAAGCTCAGAGCGGCCACCCAGGCGCTGGCAGACGAACAGCAGGCACTGGTCGCCGATCGCCGCCGCATCGGAGCGGACCAGGGTGAGTTGTCTGCCACCAAGAAGGCGCTGCAGTCACGCGCCGACCAGCTGGAGGCGACAACAGCCGAGCTGGCCCGCCGAGCGAAAGAGCTCGATGACCGACAGCACGAGATTGCCGCGTCCGCGGCCACCTTGCAGGCCGAGCTGACCCGGATCTCCGGATTGACCGTTGAAGCGGCGCGCGCGGAGCTGCTGTCCAGCCAGGAAGAAGCCGTCCGCCGGGACGCCGCCATGATGATCAGGCGGATCGAGACGGAAGCCCAGACCTCGGCCAAACAGCGGGCCAGGGCGATCGTCGCCGAAGCGATCCAGCGCGTCGCGTCGGATCAGACGGCTCAGACGGTCGTCGCGGTCGTTCATCTGCCGGCCGACGAGGTCAAGGGCCGGATCATCGGTCGCGAGGGTCGCAACATTCGCGCGTTCGAAACCGTCACCGGGGTCAACGTGATCATCGACGACACGCCCGAGGCCGTGCTGCTGTCCTGTTTCGATCCCGTGCGTAGGGAGATCGGCAGGATCACCTTGGAGATGCTGATCGAGGACGGCCGGATTCATCCGCACCGGATCGAGGAAGCCTTCGAGCGCGCTCGTGACGAGGTCGAGGTGCTGTGTCAGCGGGCGGCGGAGGACGCGCTGCTCGCGGTGCGCATCACCGACCTGCACCCCGAGCTGGTCACGCTGGTCGGAAGGCTGAAGTACCGAACGTCCTACGGGCAGAACGTGCTCGGTCATCTCATCGAGACGGCGCACATTGCCCGCGGCATGGCCACCGAACTCGGGATCGACCCGACCGTGGTCAACCGCGGCGCGTTCCTGCACGACATCGGTAAGGCCCTGACCCACGAGGCGCAGGGGTCGCACGCCATCGTCGGCGCCGAACTCGCCCGCAAGTACGGGGAATCCGACGACGTGGTGCACTGCATCGAGGCACATCATGACGAGGTTCCACCGTCCACCGTGGAAGCGGTGCTCACCCAGGCCGCGGACGCCTGCTCCGGCGGCCGGCCGGGTGCTCGCCGCGAGTCGTTGGAGTCCTACGTGCAGCGACTTGAACGGATCGAAGCGATCGCCGGGGCCAAGCGCGGTGTGGAGAAGGTCTTCGCGATGCAGGCCGGCCGCGAGTTGCGGGTGATGGTCAAGCCCGACGTGGTCGACGACCTGGAGGCGCATGTGCTGGCCCGCGAGGTCGCCAAGCAGATCGAAGAGGAATTGACCTATCCCGGTCAGGTGCGGGTCACCGTGATCCGTGAGTCGCGCGCCACCGAAATCGCCCGCTAACGGCCGGGTCGGCCCTCACGGCCGGGTCGGCCGACCGATCAGTCGACCGCGACCAGGACCCCCAGTCGACGCTCGCCCGGAACCCGGCGGCCCGGCGAACGTCTGGGCGATGGACAGCCAACGATCGGCACCTGCGCCGACCGCGGAAAGTCCGAGATCATCCCGGTGCCGCCGCTGGGTCACAGCATGCAGAAATCTAGGGCCGTCCCGGTCACCCGCTCGGCCGCGTCCTCCGGGCCCCACTCCCACCGCCGCCCGGACGGTGCCGTCAATTCGACCCGGAACGGCGCCTCGGGAACAGCCAACCCCTGCGTTGTGAAGGAATGGTCCCTGGTGCGCACGCCGAGATCGGCGACGTGCCGGAGCCGGTCCGTGGATGCGCGCACCACGAGAGCGTCGGCGATGTCCAGGCCATGCGCCCAGGTCTCCATGATTCGCGCGGACGCCATCGTGCCCGCGCCCATCGGTGGCCCCAGCCAGGTGAGTCGGGTGCCGGACGGGACATCGGCCAGCGCCTCCAACGCATCAGCACGGCCCGCCCGCCACCGGTCGATGACCTGGGACGACGGCCGGCCGACCGCGGCCGCCGCGCCGACCTCGATGGCGGTCGTGAAGTCGACGCCTGGTGCCGAGACCAGCGCGTCCAGCTCTGCCCCCTCGTCGGCCAGGTCGGCGAGCACGGCGGTGAATGCGGGGCAAGGAACGTTCATCGATCCATCGTGCAGCACCGCGTCCGCTGGGCAACGGCGGTGCAGCGCCGGGCAAACCCCGACCTCCCCAAGCACGCCCACGCCACCGAAGCCGGCCGGGAACGCCCCGCCTGAGAGGATGAGTCGGCGAACCCGATCCGGTCAGCACGAGCCGAGAGCCTGCCGGAGCCAGCCTTGGTTCCAGCGCCTTCAGGGCGGGGAGTAACCGTCTCGGGTCGGCATCACCGTCGCCGAGCCTGGCTCCTCGAGCACCATCACCTGCTGCCGGGCCTGCAGCAGGTCGGTCTGCCCGTCGCCGCCGCCGATCACGATCCGGGTGCCGCCCCGGCTGCTGAGCTTGCGTTCCAGATAGGTGGACAGTCGGCCCAGCGCCAGGTTGATCAGGATGTAGATGACCGCGATGACGACATAGGTGGGCAGCAGGTTGCCGTAGTTGCTCGCCGATGTCCCGGCCGCCCGCCGCAGTTCCACGTACCCGACGAAGATGCCCCCCAGCGCCGTGTCCTTGACGATCACCACCAGCTGGCTGACCACCGCCGGCAGCATCGAGGTGATGGCCTGCGGCAGCAGGATGATCGTCATCGTCTGCGACTTGCGCAGGCCGATCGCGCTCGCCGCCTCCGTCTGTCCGCGCGGCACCGCGAGAATCCCGGCCCGGACCACCTCGGCCAGCACCGACCCGTTGTACAGCACCAACGCGATGACGACGGCGGCGAACGGGCTCGACCAACTGAAGATCGCGAACCACAGATTGAACGCGAACACCATCAGGATCAGCACCGGGATCGAGCGGAAGAACTCCACGACGATGCCGGCCGGCCAGCGCACCCACTGGTGATCGGAGAGCCGGGCGATGCCGAGCAGCGCGCCGATGGGTAGCGCGATCAGCACGCTGATCGCGGCCGCCTGCAGGGTGTTCCACAGTCCCGGCAGCAGGTAGGTGGTCCAGTTCTCCGCTTGCAGGAACGGTGACCACTTCTCCGCCGTGAGCTGGTTCTTGGCGGCCACGATGGACAGCACCCACCACGCCAACGCGACCAGCACGATGGCGAACAGCACGCTGAGGATCACGTTCAGCCGCCGGGCCTTCGGCCCGGGAATGTCGTACAGGACGGTGGCGCGTTCGCTCATCGCTTCACCGCCGCTCGCTTGGCCAGCGACCCGAAGACCAGACCGGTGGGCAGGGTCAGCACGATGAAGCCGACCGCAATCACCAGGAAGACCGACGTCAGCTTGTCCGGCTCATTCTCCACCAGGGCGTTCATCAGCGCCGCGGCTTCGGCGACGCCGATCGCAGCGGCCACCGTGGTGTTCTTGGTCAGCGCGATGAGCACCGATCCGAGCGGCGCCACCACCGCGCGGATCGCCTGCGGCAGCACGATGATCCCCAGGACCTGGCTGAAGGTCAGGCCGATGGCCCTGGCGGCCTCGGCCTGCCCCGGCGGCACCGTGTTGATACCGGACCGGATGGACTCGCACACGAATGTCGAGGTGTAGATGACGAAGCCGACCACCGCCAGTCGGAAGTTCTGGGTATCCAGGTACGCCTGCGGGTTGACCCCCGCCTCGCGCACGGCCAGCCGGACGCCGAGCTGATTGGCGATGACCTGCGACATCATGATGATGATCAGGGTCAGTGGGATGTTGCGGACGACGTTGACCACCCCGCCGGCGAAACCACGCATCAGCGGGACCGGGCTGACCCGCATCGCCGCCAGGATGACGCCGAGAACGAACGAGCCGATCGCCGACCAGAAGGTCAGCTGCACTGTCATCCAGAACGCGCCGAGGACGTTGTATTTCGGATCCGACAGGAAGTTGAAATCCACGCGGGTTCTCCTCCGCACGTTCCGCTGAAGGTCATGTCACGGCAGTGAGCGCGTCAGTTGGCGTCGACCGCTGACGATCCCGCTTGGTGCGACAACGGCGGGCGGCCCCGAATGCTCCTCGGGCCGCCCGCCATCACGTCAGCCGGCGGGGGTCGGCGGCGTCGGGATCGTGTAGCCCGACGGACCGACGGTGTCCGTCAAGGCCTGCTTCCAACTGCCGTCGGCGATCATGGACACGATCGCGGCGTTGATGGCCGTGGTGCCGGCCGCGTCGCCCTTCTTCAGGCCGAGGCCGTAGTTCTCATCGGAGAAGCCCTTTCCGACGACCTTCAGCTCACCGGGGTGCTGAGCCGCGAAACCGGCCAGGATGACGTCATCGGTGGTCACCGCGTCGACAGCACCGGACAGCAACGCCTCCACGCACTCGGTGTAGGTGCCGTACTCCTGCAGCGCGACGTCAGCGGCGTACTTGTCCTTGACCTTCTGCGCAGAGGTCGAGCCGGTCACCGAGCAGAGGATCTTGCCGGCCATCGCATCCGGACCGGTGATGTCCGTGTTGTCCGACTTCACCAGCAGGTCCTGATGGGCGATGAAGTACGGCCCGGCGAAGTTGACCTTCTCCTTGCGGGCGTCGGTGATCGAGTAGGTGGCCACGATGTAGTCGACCTCGCCGCGCTCGATCAGCCCTTCCCGCTCGGCAGACTTGGCCTCCTTGAACTCGATGTTCGCCGGGTCGACACCCAGTTTGCCGGCAACATACTTGGCCACCTCGACGTCGAACCCGGAGAAGGTGCCGTCGGGGTTCTTCAGCGCCAGCCCGGGCTGGTCGAACTTGATCCCGATGACGACCTTGTCGTTCTTGGCATTGGCCAGCACCTGCGAGTCGGCCACCGCGCCGGAAACGGCGCTCTGCACCGAGCTGACCGCGCTGCTCGCCCGGCTCGCCACCGAACTTGCCGCGCTTTGCGCCTGGCTGGCCACGCTCTGCGCCGCGCTGGCGACCGAACTGGCCGAGGGGGTGCTCGAACTGCTACAGCCGGAGACCACGAGCGCGAGCGCTGCCGCCCCCGCCACGACCGATGCGATTGTGCGGAACCTCATTGATGCACCCTCCCGGGTTGGTCCTGCGCGGGCGGTTCCCGCGCGGGTTGATGACTCGCTCAGTGAGTCAAGATCTTGCTCAGGAAGTCCTTGGCGCGATTGCTGGTCGGGTTGGTGAAGAACTCCTGCGGGGTGCCGTCCTCGACGATCTCCCCGTCGGCCATGAACAGCACCCGATCGCCGGCCTTGCGGGCAAAGCCCATCTCATGGGTGACGACGACCATCGTCATGCCCTCCCTGGCCAGCGACACCATGACGTCAAGGACCTCGTTGACCATCTCGGGATCCAAGGCGCTGGTGGGCTCGTCGAAGAGCATCACCTTCGGTTTCATCGCCAGTGCTCGGGCGATGGCGACGCGCTGCTGTTGGCCGCCGGACAACTGAGCGGGCAGCTTGTCCCGCTGCTCGGCGATGCCGACCCGTTGCAGCAGCGAGTCGGCCAGTTCGTCGGCGTCCTTCCTGCTCATCTTGCGGACCTTGACCGGCCCGAGGGTGACGTTCTGCAGGATCGTCTTGTGCGCGAACAGGTTGAACGACTGAAACACCATGCCCACGTCGGCGCGCAATTGAGCCAGGCCCTTGCCCTCCGCGGGCAACGGGACGCCGTCGATCGCGATCGCGCCGGAGTCGATCGATTCCAGCCGGTTGATGGTCCGGCACAGGGTCGATTTCCCCGAACCCGACGGCCCGATGACGATCACCACCTGACCGGTCGGGACGTCCAGCTGGATGTTCTTGAGCACGTGCAGTGTCCCGAAGTGCTTGTCCACGTCGTGCATCATGATCATCGGTGGGCGTGCGCCGTTCGACGGACCGGCTGCAGTCACATGACCTCCTGTAGCTGCGGGGCACACACGGCAGGCACCCAGGCTGTCGAGCGTGCCATATTCGGCGGTGTTATTGCCCGAAAGAGCGCGTTTGGTCATCGAACCTTTACCCGATCGGGCATCTGGCCTGACGTTTCTGATGCCGTTCCCGACGGGGTGCGCTCGATCGGGAATACGGGCGTCGCCGCCATGCCGTTCGCGAGATCCTTCTTGGTCCGGCGGCGGTCGGCCGGCCACGTACCCTGAACCGCGTGAGATCTGCCGTCTTCGACCTCGGTGATGCGCCCGTTTCGGGGGCCAAGGCACCCGTAATCGCGGGTGCCGAGTCGACCAACCAGTCGAGCAACCAGGTGATCACAGAGTCGATCGACCAACCGGTGGGCCGGCAGCGCACCTACCATGTCCGCACCTACGGCTGCCAGATGAACGTGCACGATTCCGAGCGACTGTCCGGACTGCTCGAGCAGGCCGGGTACACGCCGACCGCGCAGGGTGAGACGGCCGACGTCGTGGTGTTCAACACCTGCGCGGTCAGGGAGAACGCCGACAACAAGTTGTACGGCAACCTCGGGCACCTCGCCTCGGTGAAGGCCGGCCACCCCGGCATGCAGATCGCGGTCGGCGGCTGCCTGGCGCAGAAGGACCGCGGCGAAATCCTGCGCCGCGCCCCATGGGTCGACGTCGTCTTCGGTACGCACAACGTCGGCTCGCTGCCCACGCTGCTGGAGCGTTCCCGGCACAACGCCCAGGCGGAGATGGAGATCCTGGACGCGCTCGAGGTCTTCCCGTCAACGCTGCCCGCCAAGCGGGAATCTGCCTACGCCGGCTGGGTATCCATCTCGGTGGGCTGCAACAACACCTGCACGTTCTGCATCGTGCCGTCGCTGCG
>JBBQJM010000001.1:0-33440 GCA_038325895.1 Mycobacteriales bacterium | reverse complement strand
TCTTCCGCGTGGGTCCAGAGCAATCCATGGGGATGGTGAAGCGGTGGCGGAGTGACGCCCTCGATAGGATTCCGAATCCCGCACCCACCCACGCAGCACAGTCGGCCATCATCCTGCAGGAAGGAGCTTTCATGACGTTTGGCCTGGTAGGAACCGGCCCCTGGGCGCACATGGCGCACGGGCCCGGATTGGTCCAAGCGGAAGGTGTCGAGCTCGTAGGCGTCTGGGGCCGGCGGCCCGAGGAGGCCGGACGCCTCGCGGCTGCCCTCGACACGACGGCCTACGACGACGACACGGTACTGCTGGGTAACGTCGACGCGGTGGCTTTTGCCGTGCGGCCCGGCATTCAGGCTGAAACGGCGCGGGAGGCGGCCTCCGCCGGAAAGCACCACCCTGTCACAGTTCGCCACGCCCGCAGCGGTCTGCTTCGAAGGGGCCGTGTGGGGCCGGGAAGGATCGGCCATCATGCCATCCGTCCCGACAACTCGCAGGTCGACGGAATAGGAGTCGCTGCCCGGGAGCTCGCCGCGGCCGCGCGCTCCGGTCAACCCGACGAGGTCGATGTGGCTTTCGGTGCCCGCGTCGTCGAACTCCTCGCCGACGCGCAGGCCCAGGTGGACAGTCAGCGAACCGCTGGTACTGCACCCTGATCCGTCCACTCCAGGCCGGTGTCGTCACAGGTTCTCGAATTCCGGGGCGTCATGGGGAGGGGAGCGCTCTGGCTCCGCTGTTACCGCCAGCCGAGCCCCGGCGCGACGTAGCGCAGCACGCTGTCCAGGAGGTGGGCGTTGTAGTCGACACCGAGCTGGTTCGGAATCGTCAGAAGTAGTGTGTCGGCGGCCGCAATTGCCTCGTCCTCGGCGAGATCGGTGACCAGCTGGTCCGGCTCCCCCGCGTAGGTCTTTCCGAATCGGGCGGTGCCGCCGTTGAGCTGGCCGACCTGGTCCCTGCTGCCGGACTCGCGACCGAAGAACGCACGGTCAACGTCGCTGACGACCGGAAAGATGCTGCGGCTGACCGAGACTCGCGGTTCATGGTGGTGGCCGGCGACCTTCCAAGCATCCCTGAACCGCTGAATCTGCTCTGCCTGGAGCTGATGGAACGGAACCCCGGTGTCCTCGCTGAGCAGCGTCGAGCTCATCAGGTTCATGCCTTGCTCCGCGGTCCACTCGGCCGTCGCACGCGTTCCGGCGCCCCACCAGATCCGGTCGCGAAGTCCCGGCGAGTGGGGCTCCAGTCGGAGCAGGCCGGGTGGGTTCGCGAACATCGGCCGTGGGTTGGGCTGCGCGAACCCCTCCCCGTTGATCACCTCCAGGAACACCCTGGTGTGATCACGGGCCATCGCGGCGTGGTCAGAGCCCGCTGCGGGTTCGTAACCGAAGTAGCGAAAACCGTCGACGACCTGTTCCGGCGATCCCCGGCTGATGCCCAGTGAAACCGACCGCCGGCGATCAGGTCCGCCGCTCCCGCATCCTCGGCCATGTAGAGCGGGTTCTCGTAACGCATGTCGATCACGCCGGTCCCGATCTCGATCCGACTCGTCCTGGCCCCGATGGCCGCGAGCAACGGGAACGGCGACGACAGTTGCCTGGCAAAGTGATGCACCCGGAAGTGCGCGCCGTCCGCCCCGAGTTCTTCTGCTGCGACAGCGATCTCGATGGACTGGAGCAGGGCGTCGGATGCCGAGCGCGTCTGCGACTGCGGCGACGGCGTCCAATGTCCGAACGAGAGGAACCCGATCTTCTTCATGCCTCAGGTAACTACGGCATCGTCGTGCGCGCACGCCGCGGTCAGTGAACGGTGCCGTCGTACCAGTCCAGTAGCCGCAACGCGCGAAAGGTGTTCCATCGACCGGGGCGGCCGTCGCCGTCATCTATAGAGAAGTGCACCGCGCCGGGATGGGTACGTTCCAGCAACCACTGCCGTCGGGCTGTTGCTTGGAGCGCAGCAGTACGACGGCCTCGGCCAGTCGTGGATCCGGTGCATCCCCGGCATCGCGTAGTCGTCAAGGGCGCGCAGCACGTCGTAGTGCCACCACGTCGGGAAAGACAACCGCAGCCAGTCCGGGTCGGCCACCTCCCCCGTGCTCAGCCGCCGGAACAACGACCGGTCGAGCAGGTACTGCTCTCCTCGGCGGCGGGCCGCGACAGCCTGCGCCGAACCACCGGTCACCCGCTCGTGCGCGAGCAAGCCTTCGAGCACGCAGATCGTCGTCGCGAACGAAGCGCACACCGATCCGTTCTCGGCCTCACAGTTCCAGCCGCCATCCGGGAGTTGCTCGCCCAGCAATCGGGCCACGATGGCATCGACACCCACACCGAAATAGGCGCCGATCGCGACAGTCCGCCCATTGATGCACGGCTCCTCCTCGCCGTCGAAGAACGGCTGCCCGGCGTGCTCCCACCGGCAGTTCTCGCGCACCAGCGCGATCGTCTCGCCCATCAGCAGGGCACTCGGATCGATGCCGAAATCCCGCAGCAGCGTCCAAGGTCGGCAGCGGCGCTGTCCAAGGCTGGCCTTAAGAGAAGTCGCCGCGGAAGTCTGCCGGGAAGCACGCCCCACCCGCCCACAGGCCGTCCTGGCCGCGCAGCGCCAGCAACCGGGCGCCCCACCCCTCGGTCGCGACCCGAGCCCGCTCCGCGGCCACCACCTCGCCGGGTGCGCCCGCCAGGTCACGCATCACCTGCCAGCGCAGTGCAGGGTCCGAGTCGAGCAGCCAGTCCATGACAGTCATCCGCCGAAAATATGCCTCGAGCGCCGGCAGCGGCAGCTCTCGGCGGTTCTGCCAGTCCGGCCCAGGCCGCGCCTGTGCTAGCAGGTGAGCGTGCCGAGCGACACCACGCCCGGTCCATACCTGGTCATGCAGGTGGCACCTGGGATGATGTGTCATCATCCTTGAGATCGACCACCGACGGCATGGGGACTGGCCCGGATCACAGCCAGCACCCATGGAACCGCTGGGTGATATGAGCCTATTGTCGGAGTGGGCCAACCAACCGGGATGTCGAAGCCCCGGCGAACCGGAGGGGGCGACGGAGAGGCTCGCATGGAGGTGTCGACCAATGGTGATGTCGCGGTCGGGGATCCTCGGGGTGTTCCGATCAAGGATGTCGCCCTGATCCTTGGCGTGCCAATGCCCACACTTCGATCCTGGGAACTGCGGTATGGCATCCCCGCCTTGAGCCGTGGACCCGGTCAGCACCGCCGGTATCTGCCCGACGAGGTCAACGCGCTGCGGTTGATGCGGGATGAGATCGCCCGTGGGCAGCAAGCCGCCGTTGCGGCACAATCCGTGCGCAGGCTGCTGGGTGGGCAAGGACCGGCGCAGGAGTTGATCCACCAGATCCTCGGAGCCGCTGAGCGCCTGGATCCCTCGTCGATCCGCGACCGACTCGATGAAGCGACCGAGACGTTGGGCCTCGCCGTCTGCATCGACGACGTGTTGCTGCCGGCCATGCGCCAGATCGGCGTGTGGTGGGCGGTCGGCCACTGCGACGTCGTGCAGGAACAGATGGCCACCGAAGCCGTTCGGGCCTGGCTCGACCGGCGCAGCGCTTTCGCCCCGCCCCCGACCCGGCCTCGTTCTATCCTGCTTGCCTGCGGACCCAGCGACCTGCACACCATCGGCCTGGAATCAACGGCCGTGCTGTTGCGATACGAAGGCTGGCCGTGCCGCGTACTGGGCGCCAAAACGTCAACTGCCACCCTGGCGACGGCGGCGCGGGCCACCGCAGTTGCGGGTGTCGTCGTGGTGTCCCATCTGGCGACCGGGCGACGCCGCGGTATCCAATCGATTCGCGCCGTGAGCGACTTGGGTATCGAGGTCTTCTACGCCGGAAACGCGTTCTCCACCCAGCGTAGTCGGCGGGGGGTACCGGGTCGCTTCCTCGGCGGCAGCATCACCGACGCCTGCGCGGAACTCACCCAGGCATTGGCACCCACCAAGCCCGGACCGGTTGACCCTCCGACCTGAAGGGGTGACGGCCGTTGCATCCATGCCGCAGCCGGCCCCGGCCCAGCGCGAAATTATGCAAGTCGTCCCGCAATGCCACGTGAGGCCGCTCTGCAGGGCAACATCGTCAGGGACGGGTGACGAGCTGGTCGGTGTCCGGCCGTCGATCGTTCCCACGGTCCGGCCCGTTCACCTCGAGCCACCCGTGTCCGCGCCACCCCTGCGCCGCGCGGACACGGGTTACCACACCCAGCACATCCAGATGGCTGGCATCGCCGGTGAACAAGGCGCCGCGACTGCCCAGCGATGGAAGCCGAACGACAGCACCCTGTCAGCTCGCCGCGTCACACTCGGCGTCGGCGGGCACCGCGCCGGACGCCTGGCCCCGAGACTATGCAAGTTGCCTCAGGGACACACCCGTCTTCGGTCAGCAGGGCAGGCTGAGGGAGAGGGCATGCTGTACCAACCATTTCGCGGCCCTGTCGTTGCGGTTCGGCGCTCGTTGGCCTGAAAGGGGCAAGCGTTGTCGGAGGCTGCGCCGTCTGTCGGGGGCGGCGCACCCATCGATCAGACTCAGCCGGCGAGCACAGCCGGACTTGGCGCCGAAGCGTTTGCGACACAGCTTGTTCGCTGCGTGGTGCAGGCGGCACAGCATCTGGATCCCACCGAAGTCCAGGCCCAGCTTGACCTCGCGACGTCCGTCATGGGGCTGGCTCGGTGCGTCGATGACATCCTGATACCGGCGATGCGGCAACTGCGCCGGCTACTGGCCACCGGTCAGAACGACCCGGGTCAGCACCTCATGGCCACCGAAGCAGTCCGGACGTGGCTGAACCATCGAGGATCGTTCGCACCCACTCCACAGGAAATGGGACCAATCCTGCTGGCCTGCGGCCCGCGCGATCGCCAGATGGTCGATCTCGAGTCCCTGGCTCTGCTGCTGCGGTTCCGACGCCTGCCATGCCGGGTGCTGGGTGCCCGGGTATCCCCGTTCACGCTGACGATCGCCGCACAAGCGGCCGATGCAGCCGGCGTCGTCGTCAGCTCCACCGACGGACGGGGTCGGGCGCACGCAGTAATCTCGCTCAATGCCGTCGACACGCTGAATTTCCCGGTGTTCTTCACGGGCGACGCCTTCGACTCGGAGGACAGCCGACGGCAACTGCCAGGGCGATACCTCGGCACCGGCATGGAGGGTGCCTGCGCCTTGATCATCGACACGCTGGCTGGACCTGCGCACCACCGATCTGCTGTCGCTCAGTAGCCAGGGCTCATCAGTCGGTCAGGTGAGAGGTCGGTGCCGGCGGACCGCCCGGGGGTGGGCCTCGGCCATCAGGATGCAGACCTGAGCCTCCGTCTGCTCGCCCGGATTGAGGATCGACACCCACCCCTGCGTGGCGTACACGGGATGCGGGATCACCGTGTCGATCGCGGTGTAGTCGAAGTCCGCCTCGTGCTGAAGATGTTGTGCGGGTGGATAGCCAATCAGCTCCGCGAATCTCTGCCGGCCGACGGAAACATTGATGCCACTGGACCGTGAGTTGGTTGCGGCCCTGATACCGCCTTGGAGGTGGCGTCATGGTCCACCAGCGCGACGGTTCGGCGCCGGACAGCGTTGCCGCGCCCTAGAAGTTCTCGCCCGTTCTCCAGCCCATCTCCTGCAACACCATCGAGTTGCCATCGGGGTCGGCGAACCAGGCGTACTTGACGCCACCGCCCACGTCCTGGACGTCACCCACCGTCACGCCGCGGCCGATCAGCTCGCCGCGGGCGGTCTCGATGTCGTTGACCACCAGGTGCAGGCCTTTCTGGGTCCCGGGCGTCATGTCGGAGATGTCGTTCAGGCCGGTGCCGATGACGATCGAGCAGGCGGAGCCGGGCGGGGTGAGCTGCACGACACGCATCCCCTCAACTGGCCGCACGTCGACGTCGAGGACGAACCCCACTTTGTCGATGTAGAAGGCCTTTGCCCTGTCGACGTCGGTGACGGGCACGGGAACGAGCTCGAGCTTCATGTCCATGGACACGGTTCCTGTCGGTCGTGGGGTGAGCCGCTCCAGACGGCTGCGGGAGCCAGGCATTCTTCGCGTCGTCGGTTCCCAATTGATCATCGCAGGTTGATCATTGCAGGTTGATCATCGCAGGTTGAGGATCGCGGGTCGGACCAGTGCCCACGCCCGCAAGCTCGGACCCCGCCGATTGCGGCTGATTGCTCCAGGTTGGTACGGCGTCGCCAATGTCAAATTGCTGACTCGTATCGAATTTCGGGACGGCAGGTACGCGGGCGTTTCATGGCCCGTGATTATGTGACGATCCGGGAAGAGCAACAGGACGACAATGTGGTGTGGACCTTCACCACTGTCCGTCATGTCCGGCTCAAGTCCGCACCGGCAAAAGTGTCCCGCCGCGGCGCAGACTATTTCGTGCTGGGTGCCGCCTTGGTGCCGCCTGGGGCGGATCGATCGATCGGGTCGAGGTCCAGGTTGATGGTGGGGTGGCAGCGCACCAGAATAAGGAGAATGCGCTCGCACGGTGACAAGGAATTCTCCTGGAGTTTCTGGACATTCGACTGGGGGCGGGTGCCTCGGGTAGGCACACCATTCGGTCACGAGCCTTCGGCGATCACGGAGCGGTGCAGCCGGATCCGGATGATCCATACTTGGCGAGTCGCCGGACGTACTGGGAGAACAACGGCCAGATCACCCGAACCATCGATATCCCTTAGAAAGCGGCCCGGCCGCAGCCGAATGCCGTTGACGTGGTGGGTTCCCGATCTCCGCTACCTGGCTGCGCGTCGGGCGCGTGACTCCAGGTAGTGCCGTTCTGGGAGGTTCAGAGCGGTCCGGGCAGCGAGTTCGTACTGCTCTCGGGCCATTTCCGGCTCGCCCGCGAGATCGAGCAGGTGGGCGCGAACCGCGGCGATCCGGTGCTGCCCGCCCAATGCCGGCTCGGCGAGATCCAGCGCCTGCAAACCGATCTCCGGTCCCTGGACCATGGCCAGCGCAACGATCCGGTTGAGTGTCACCATCGGGCCGGCCGCCATCGTCACCAGGATGTCGTAGAGGCCGAGGATCTGCGGCCAGTCCGTCTCGGCGGCGCTGGGCGCCTCGTCGTGAACCGCGGCAATGGCGGCCTGCACCTGGTAAGGGCCGATCCTCGAGGTGGGCAGCGTGTCGGTGAGCAATGCGCTGCCCTCCGCGATGAGGGCCTGGTCCCACCGGCCGCGGTCCTGTTCCGGCAACGGAATGAGGCCGCCCGCGGGAGTGGTCCGGGCTGTCCGCCTGGCGTCGGTGAGCAGCATGAGGGCGAGCAGTCCGGCGACCTCACCCTCGCCCGGTAGCGCGGCCCGCAACTGGCGGGTGAGCCGGATGGCCTCCGTGCTGAGCTCAACCCGGTGCAGGCGGTCACCGGAGGTCGCGGTGTACCCCTCGTTGAAGACCAGGTACAACACCCGCAGCACGGCGGCCAGCCGCGCCGGCCACTCCGCGTCCTCGGGCATGGTAAACCTCGCGCCGCTGTCCCGGATCCGCGCCTTCGCCCGGGTGATGCGCTGCGCAATCGTCGACTCCGGCACCAGAAGCCCGCGGGCGATCTCGGCGGTGGTCAACCCGCCAACCGCCCGCAGCGTGAACGCCACCTGCGAGACCAGCGTCAGCGCCGGGTGGCAGCACAGGAACAGCAGCGTCAGTGAGTCGTCCCGGTCCACAGCCGACGCGGCATCCGGTGCCGTGATCACCTCGCTTGCCACGGTGTGCTCTCGCCGGCGGCGGGCGGCCTCGCTGCGCCAGATCTCGATCCACCGACGCGAGGCGACCGTGACCAGCCAACCCCTCGGGTTCTCGGGCACACCATCGACCGGCCAACGCGCCGCCGCCGTCATCAGGGCTTCCTGGACCGCGTCCTCGCACATGTCGAACCCTTGGTGCCGGCCGGCGAGGGTGGCCAACACCCCCGGCGCGAGCTGACGCAGCAGCTGCTCGACGCGGTGGTCGGATTGAAACGAGGTCACTCGTCGAGCAGGCTGCGGTCGAACACCGGCCGTACCTGCACATGGTTGAACTCCGCGTCCGGAACTCGGGCGGCGATGCCGATGGCCTCGTCCATGTCGGCGCAGTCCACCAGGTAGAACCCCGCGAGGTGCTCCTTGACCTCGGCGAACGGGCCATCGGTGGCGACGGTCGCCCCGTTGCGGACGGTGACCTGCTTCGCCGTTTCCACCGGCGCGAGTCCTGCCGAGGTGACCAGGTGCCCCGAATCGAGCAGCGCATCGGTCAGTGCGAAGTGCGCCCGGCCGAACTCCTCCTTCTGTTCGTCGGTCAGGGTGTCCCAGTGCGCGAGTGAGGTCGGGTTGCTCTGCACCATGATCAGGTATTTCACTGTCGGCCCTCCATATCTTTGAGCGGTCGTTTCCTTGATGTCGAAACCGGGGGCCCGGTATCGACATCGTGGTGAGAGCGCCGACCGCCGGCGCTCACCCCAGGAGGATCACATGAACGACCAAGCAACCATCCGCACGTTGATTCAAGACCGGACGACCGCGATGCGCACCGGCGACGCAGAAACCATCTGCTCCAGCTATGCACCGGACGCGGTGGTGTTCAGCCTCGCTCCGCCGCTGGTGCAACCATCGGACGGTACCCGCGACGTCGCCAAGCTGCAGGCCTGGTTTGCCGAAAGAGGCGGCAGTGTGTGGTCCGAGGTCCGCGACCTGCAGGTCACGGTCGACGGTGACCTCGCACTGTGCACCAGCCTGGACAGCATGGGCGCATCCCCAAATTCCCCGCAGCCGTTCACCCTCTGGCACCGGTCCACACTCGGGATGCGACGCATCGATGACCAGTGGCGGATCGTCCACCAACACACTTCGACACCGTTCTACATGGACGGCTCGCTGCGCGCTGCCACCGATCTGAATCCCTGACTCCCGCGAGCGGCATCAGCCAAGACCTCGACCGGCAGGCGACGGACGATGCCAGGGTGCTTGGCAGTGTGGCGCGACAAGGACGGCACGTTGTTCGTCCTTCCGCCCTGCGGTCGGTTGCCGGGAGTTCATGAGCCAAATTGACGAGTCCAACCTTGACGCAGAAATGGTCCTGGGCAGAGTCAACACAGCGAGACTTCGGGAACTTCTACCGTCTCATGAATGGCCTGAGCCATACTCGTCGCGTTTGTGACGACGGGTCTACGGCTATTTTAGTGACCACAAACCGTTTCGGCTGGGCGGTGCTGACCGGAAGTCCGGCACTCGCTGGATTCGCCTGGTCCAGCCCTTGGGCGTCCAGCCCGTCCGCGTGAGTCGCGAAGGAGCGGCCGCGCGAGGCGAGGATTGCCCGCTGGAGATCGGGCGGGAGGTCAGGACGGAAATCAGGAAGAAAGGGGCTCGTGCGCGGCAAGGGCATCACGTACGACGTTGTTCGTTCTTGACGGAACGCACTCTCGCCGGCGCTTCGGCCCGCCCGCTGGATCGCGTCGACTGGACGCCGTTCGACTTCATCTCCGTGGACCTCTACCGGTCGGCGGAGATCGCCGACCTGTGCCCAAGGGCGTCCGAGCCCACGGGCACAGGGAAAGCAGGTGGCGATCCCCGAGGTCGGCTCGGCCGGCTACCGTGGCCCATGGGAACCCGAACCCGCCTTCGCCGCCCTGGGTGAGTACTCGAATTCAGGAGCGTGAACGCAGCGACCGACTGGCGTCGCGTCCGACTGAACTGGAGGCCGCCGGCGTCGCGGCGGCCCGTCGATCAGGACTGGATGAAGGCCAACAAGTCGGCGTTGATCGTCTCGGCCTGAGTGGTCGGCATGCCGTGCGGGAATCCCGAATACGTCTTCAATGCCCCGTTCTGCAGCAGTTTCGCCGACAGCGGTCCGGAGTCGGCGTACGGCACGATCTGGTCGTCGTCGCCGTGCATCACCAGGACGGGAACGGTGATCTTCTTGAGATCCTCGGTGAAATCGGTCTGCGAGAAGGCAACGATGCCGTCGTAGTGTGCCTTTGCTCCGCCCATCATTCCCTGCCGCCACCAGTTCTCGATGACCGCTTCCGAGGATTCCACGCCTGGTCGGTTGAAGCCGTAAAACGGTCCTGACGGCAGCGCCCGGTAGAATTCGGGCCGGCTGGCGGCCAACTGGGCCTGCAGATCGTCGAAGACGCTCTTGGGTAGGCCGCCGGGGTTGGCGTCGGTTTGCACCATGAGCGGCGGCACGGCACTGATCAAGACCGCCTTCGCGACGCGACTCTCGCCGTGTCGGGCGATGTAGTGCACGACCTCGCCGCCGCCGGTGGAGTGCCCGACGTGGACGGCGTCGGAAAGATCGAGATGGGCGGTGAGCGCAGCCAGGTCGTCCGCATAGTGGTCCATGTCGTGACCGTCGCTGGTCTGTGTGGACCGTCCATGCCCTCGCCTGTCGTGGGCGATGACCCGGAATCCCTGCTGCAGGAAGAACAGCAGTTGGGTATCCCAATCGTCGCTCGACAGCGGCCAGCCGTGGCTGAAGACGATCGGCTGACCCGATCCCCAGTCCTTGTAGAAGATCTCGGTGCCATCGGTCGTCGTGATGGTGCCCATGCACTGCCTCCGTTGGTCTGTGAGTGACGTCGGAACGCTCCGGCACCGCAGCATAACCGTGGCCCGCAGCAGTTTCCAGGCCCGCGACCCGCGCGATGGCCGGCGGCACCTTGGCGGTCGGCACTCGCTGCCACAACGCGACAACCGTTCGGGCGTCGGGTGTCTTCGGCCGCAGCGACCGGCACCGGACAGAATGCCCATCCGTCGTCACATCGAGAATCACAGGGCTCATGCCCCGAGGTCGGCACGTCTGAGGAGCACCACACAGACCAGGAAAACCCGGAATCCCCGATCGGGCACGACCCGTGACATCAGCGGCGAGGTGACCGTGCCGATGGCATCGGTCACGATGACAATTCGCGAATCGAGAACCAACGTGGTGGTCAGGACCTTCGTGATCGATCCGAACAGAAGCCCGGTGTCACAGAACATCGGCGCACCGGTGACGATGTTCGCCACGCCATGGGCGACGACGGACTGGGCGCCGTCGTGGTACAGGCCGACGAGATATCCAGTCACGGTGCACGAGTCGCAATAGGCGGCGGCCCGCCCGCGTAGGTGAGCAGAACAACCTCAGGAGTGTTCATACCGCACAGCGACCGGGGGTGACCGCGGACAGCAATCCCTCACCGATACCCGCGGGCCTCGCTCCCCCGGTGCTCAGCGGTCGGGTGGGCCGCCGTTGGCGAGCTTTGCGGTCCATCGTTGTTCGACGTTGCCGTACCGCCAGTAGGTGACAGAGCCGGCCCACACCAGCACGAACAGCGCGACGATCACGTAGCCGATGTCGTCCAGCGTGATACCGGCGACCCAACTGGTGACGGGATCGGTCAATTCGGCCTTGTCGTGCACCACGCTGATCAATTCGACACCGCCGATGATCAACGCCACAGCCACCGACAATCCAGTGGTGGTCAGGTTGTAGTAGACCTTGCGCACCGGCCGAAGGAACGCCCACTGGTAGGCGGCCTGCATGAATGCCCCGTCCAATGTATCGAAAAGGCTCATCCCGGAGGCGAAGAGCAAGGGCAACACCATCACCGCGTACCAGGGCAGCCCAGTCGCGACTCCCGCCCCGGCGAGCACGAGAAGCGATATCTCCGTTGCGGTGTCGAACCCCAACCCGAACAGGAAGCCCAACGGATACATTTGTCCGGGCCGTCTGATCCTCTTCATCGCCGGCCGCAGCAACCGGGCGAACAGGCCGCGGGAGTTCAATGCCTCTTCCAGTGCGTGCTCGTCGTACCCGCCGGTCTGCGCCTCCCGCCACACCCGGTAGATGCTCATCAGGGCGGCGAGATTGATCAACCCGATGACGACGAGGAAGAACCCCGAGATCGAGGTGCCGATCACCCCCAGGGTCTGGTGCACATCCGAGCCGTCCGACACCAGGGCGGTGACGAATTTCGCGCCGATCGCGACCAGGAACGCCATTACGAATACCACTGACGAATGCCCGAGGGAGAAGAACAACCCCACTGTCACCGGCCGCTTGCCGTCCGCGACCAGCTTGCGGGTGGTGTTGTCGATGGCCGCGATGTGGTCGGCGTCGAACGCATGCCGCACGCCCAGCAAATAGGCGGTGATCGCCAACCCGATTCCGAAGACCTGACCGTTGATCTCGTGACGGCCGGGAATCACCGCCGCGAACAACAGACCGAACGAGACTGCCGTCAACAACAGCACCACGGAGAGTGCGCCGGCGATCCGCCTCCACCCGCCGGGTGGCCCGAGCAGGGACCGGATCCCCGACGACCCCGCTGCAACGACGGTGGACGGTGAGTTCGCTCCGGACATGGCGACGCCCCTTTCCCGGTCGCGTGCAGCGGGCCCACAGGGTCGGCCGCCGAGATCGTATCCCCGATGGTTGGTCATCGGCTCAGACAAGCCGATAAATTCTCGGCGTTGCACCGGGCTCTGCAGCCGATGTCCGGCTCTTGTTGCTGTCAAACTGGGACGATGACGGCAACCGGCGGTCATCAACAGCTGGGTCCCGATGTCACAGTCGTGCTTCGTCACGATCGTGGACTCGGATTGTCCATCGTGGGCACCAACACCGACCCGGCTGTCATCGACCGGTGGGCGGAGATCTTCCAGGCGATGGCCGACACCAACCGGCTGCGCATCCTGCTGGCAGTGCACTACCGCCCTGGGATCAACGTCGGCGATCTGGCCGAGGCGGTTCAGATGACAGCCAACGCCACCTCACACGCTCTCGGTGCGTTGCGCATCCGCGGCATCGTCCGATCCGAGCGGGTCGGACGGGAGCGCCGGTGGAACATCGCCAGCGAGCAGATCCACGCCCTGCTGCACGACGTCGGCGCGACCCATCCGCCGCCGCACGCCGAGAGCTGAGCCACTTCGTCAGCGGACCTGGTGGAACAGTCCCAGCTGCTGTGCTTTGATCACCGCTTTCAGCTGGGTCGAGACACCCAGCTTGGCGTCCAGCGATTTCACGTAGCCGCGGCAGGTGTGCAGGCTGATACCCAAGGAGCGGGCGATGCGGGGAACGGGCATGCCCGGCCCGAGGTAGGTGAGCCCTTCCATCTCACGGGGGGTCAACAGCGGGATGGGGGCGTCCAGCGCGGCCGCCAACAGCTCGGCGAACGACAGATGGTCATCCACGATCAGGACCGTCGTCGGCGCTGCGGACTCCGCTCGGTCGGCAGATTCCCCGCTCATCTCAGCAAGGTCGATCATGAAGACCTCATCTCGCTTCTCCTTCGGCGTTGCGCTGGCGACGGTCCGGCCGCATCGCGGTGGTACGCGCGAACGAGGAACAGCGTCCTCACCCGTGATGAATGTGGTGCCTGTCAAGGGCAACGGGCAATCAGACCTTGGTACTAACCCTCGGCGGTTCCCGGATGTGGCAACGATCCGTCGGTCCCGATCACCTGCGACAATCGATTGCCAGCAGCGGGCGGACAACCCGGCAGTTCGGCACATCGTCGATGTGGACAAAAACCCCATATGCTGCGCACCACCGCAAACAGCACGCGTAGTGCCTAGAGTTGGTCGCTGACTCCCTACCGCCGTGAGGAGAGCGCACATGCCCGATGCTTCCCTTCCCGCAGAGAGCACCCCCACCGCCCACCCCCAGGCTCCGACCTCCAGGCTGGACGGAGTCGACCAACGGACCGCAATTCGGGCTGCGCCGCAGACCACTGCGCCAACGACGCCACCCGCGCTGCGCCGGGTCGGCTGGGGATTCATCTCGCTGTACGTGCTGGCGTACATGGGCACCTGCCTGTTGTTCCTCGCGCCGCTGCTGGTCACGCTGGCCCTGAAGATCAACTCGCTGGTCGGGATCGACCGGGCACCGAACAGCTTGGCGCTGGTCACCGGGACCGGCGCGCTGCTGTCGCTGGTCGGTAATCCGTTCTTCGGCAGGATGAGCGACCGCACGTCGTCGCGGCTGGGGATGCGACGGCCCTGGATGGTCACCGGCCTGCTGGGCGGGTCCTTCGGCATCCTGGTTGTCGCGCTGGCACCGAGCGTGCCGGTCGTGCTGGCCGGATGGTGCATCGCCCAGCTGTTCTTCAACGCGCTGCTTGCGGCCCTGGTGGCGGTACTGCCGGACCAGGTCCCGGAGGTCCAACGCGGCACGGTCGCGGGTGTCCTCGGTGTCTGCCTGCCCATCGCGTCGGTGAGCGGCACTTTCCTGGTCCAGCTGTTCACCGGCAATGCGATCGGCATGTTCCTCGTCCCGTGCGCGATCGGGGGGTTCTTCGTCCTGCTCTTCGCGGTCACCCTGAACGATCGCCGACTGGCCAAGGCGGACCGGCCGCAGTGGTCGGTGCGGGAATTTGCCGGCACGTTCTACGTCAATCCGCGGAAAAGCCCGGATTTCGCCTGGGCTTTCGCCAGCCGCTTCATGTTCGTCATGGCGTACGCGCTGCTGACCACCTATCAGGCCTACTACCTGCTGGACAAGATCGGCAGCGCAGAGGTCGATGTGCCGCAACAGATCTTCCTCGGCACGCTGGTCCAGTCCGTCCTCATCGTCGGCGCTTCGCTGATCGGCGGCAGACTCTCCGACCGGACCGGGCGGCGGAAGGTCTTCGTTCTCACCGCTTCGATCGTGTACGGCCTTGCGATGTTCGTGGTCGCGATCGCCAGCAACTTCAACGGCTTCCTGGTCGGGATGGCGATCGGCGGCCTCGGCTTCGGCGTGTACATGGCCGTCGATCTCGCGCTCGTTGCCGACGTGCTGCCCGACAAAGCCAATGCGGCAAAGGATCTCGGGGTGTTGAACATTGCCGGCGCCCTCCCCTATTCCGTCGCGCCGGCGATCGCGCCGGTGATCCTGGTGATCGGCGGCGGCAGCTACGGGGTGCTGTACGCGTTCGCCGGCGTCTGCGCCATCATCGGAGGTCTGGCCATCCTGCCGGTCAAGCGCGTCCGATGACTATCCGACGGCCCGACGTGGGTCAGGCGTCGACGCGGCGCAGCCGCCAGGCGGCGCGGCCGGTCAGGACCACTGCATAGCCAAACGGCACCGCAAACCCGGTCCACGGCGCCAACGGGTGTGCGCCACTGAAGCCGCGCCCATGATGACCGAGCCGGCATTGGACGGCAGGTACTGCACGAACTGGTCCGTCAGCGAAGCGGGCAGCAGGAGCGTCAACGGGGGGATCACGAAGAACACCGCCACGAAGGTGGTGATCGCGGCCGCGGTGTTCCGCAGCAACGCACCCGATGCCAGCGCCGTCACGCCCGCAACGGTCAGGTACAGCCCGGAGCCGACCATGCTGTGATGAGGTTTCACGAGCGGCGAAACGGCCGAGCCGACGACACCCCTCGTGCCGCACCCACCGCCTCACCGCAGGATTCCGCCGCCCAAGGGTTCTGACCGGCGGTGTACGACGTCAGTGGTCGCTTGCTCGCGACAACATGTCCAGTTCCTTTGCCCGGCGGACCGCCGCCCGCCGGTTGTTCACGCCGAGCTTTTCGTAAATGTGCTTGGTGTGCGTTCGGACCGTGTTCAGGGAAACGATGAGCTCGCGGGCGATCTCGGGGCCGTCCAGGTCGGTGGCGAGTAGTCGCAGCACGTCCAGTTCACGAGCACTCAGCGGCTCGATCAAGCCCCGTTCGGGGGCGGAGCCGGCGGCGGTCGTCTCCGTCGACGTGTTCATGGCTGCCAGGAGTTGACGGACGTAACCCGACGCACTCCCCTGTTTCGCGACCGCACTCAGCAGCGAGGCCATGGACGGGCCCTCGTCGACATAGATGCGCACGTAGCCCTCTGGTTCGGACAGGGTCAGCGCGCGTCGCAGCGACGCAAGGGCTGCCGCGATGTCGCCGCCCGCCTGTGCGGCAAGCGCCTGCACCACAAGAACCTCGATGACGCTCCCGGTCCTCCCCCCGTCGTCCGCCGCCAACAGCAGGCGGCCCAGGAGTCGGCTCGCTTCCTCGCTGGCGTGCTCGTCACGGTCGGCCGTGTACCTGGCCACGAGCACCCTGGCGAGGGTGATGTGCTCGAATTCGTGAAGGTAGCTGAGTTCGTCCTCGGCGGACAGACCACGCTCACGGGTCCAGCCGAGCGCGTCACTCCACCGCCCCTGTGCCAGGAGTGCCCTTGCCCGCAGCGCCGGAATCGGTCGGACGTTCGGGAACAAGTCACTCCAGTACAGCTGCTCCGCCTCGTCGAGCAGGTCGAGTGCAGCGTCCAGGTCTCCTTGGGCCTGGCGTATCAGGGCCATCGCGACCCGCCGGCGGTACGGGTTCTGCGGCAACCCGCTGTCGTCACCCAGCTCCTGGCATCGCATCAAATGTCCTGTGGCGCCGGGCAAGTCGTCGCGTTCGCGGAGAACCTCGCTCATCCCCACATACATGTCAGCTGTTCCCCGCAGCACCGGCCCACCCAGTTCGGTGGCACGCCGCAACGCCTGCTCGTAGGTGTGCAGTGCCTCGCTTGGACGACCTTGCGCCAGCCGAATGTCTGCCAACGCGATGGCGCACCCGAAGGTGTCGGAGACGTACCCGGCCCGGTAGAGGCCGGCCATGCAGTCCGAATAGGCCGAGTACCCGGCCTCGAGGTCCCCGCTGGCCCAATACGCCAGTCCCGACAACCCCGATGCCGCAGCGCGGGTCGGGTGCGCGTCGTCAGCGGAAAGGTCGAAGGCCCGCCGGGCGTGCGTCACGGCGGCGACAGCCTCCCCCCCGGCCAGGGCAAGTGCGGCCCGGTACAGCTCGACCATCACCGGAAGGCGGCGGAATTGCTCGTCGTCCACGACGACCATCTCGGCCGCGGGGGCCTCCCGCGGTGCGATCACGCGGGGTCCCTGACCGGTTCGAGACGTGGTCAGCCAGCGCTCGGCGTCCCGCAGGCGGGCCTCGACACCATCGAGCTCGCCGACGGCGAGCAACGCCCCGGCGAACCCCACGATGAGTACCGGCCGAACACGGATCACGTCCTCGGGAAGCGCGGCGAGCCAGCGGCGGACCCTGACCTCCTGCCTGCTCCTGGCCATCGCCGGAATCTGCAGCTCGACGAGATCCGCCGCTCGATCGAAATCCCCCGCGGCCAGTGCGTGCCGGACCGCCTCGGCGGGCTCGCCGTTCTGCTCGAACCACACGCTCGCGCGACGGTGCGGGGCTGCGCCGTTGTCGGGCTCCTCGTCCCTCAGGTGTGCCTGGAGAACATCCTTGAAGAGCTGGTGGTAGCGATACCATTGGCGGCGGTCGTCAAGCGGAACCAGGAACAGGTTCTCTCGCTCCAGCGCCGCCAACGTCGCCCTGCCCCCGTCCTGCCCGGTGACGGCATCGCACAGCGGGCCGGTGAGCCGATCCAGGATGCACGTCCGCAAGAGGAAATAGCGGACATCCTCGGGCTGGCGCTGCAAGACCTCCTCGGCGAGATAGTCGACGATGTAACGATCATCCCCGGCGAAGCCGGCGATGAAGCCCTCGACGTCCTCTCGTCCCTGCATCGAGAGCGCCGCAAGCTGGAGTGCCGCGATCCACCCTTCGGTGCGCCCCTCCAGGTCCGCGACGTCCCGTGCGGTCAGGGCGAGTCCCATGACCTCGTTCAGGTAGGTCGCTGCCTCATCCGGCGTGAAACGCAGCTCAGCGGAACGGATCTCGACCAGCTCACCATGCGACCGCAACCTGGCCAGCGGCAGCGTCGGGTCGGCGCGGCCGGCGATCACCAGATGGATCTGGGGTGGCAGGTGCTCGAGCAGGAAGGCCATCCCCTCCCGCACCTCTTGTGCGTCGATGAGGTGGTAATCGTCGAGCACCAGCACGACATCGTCCGAGACGGCGCTGAGGTCGTTCAGCAGAGTCGCCAGAACGCCTTCGATCGGCGACTGGGGCGACTGCAGCAGTGAGACCGCCTCTGCCCCGACCCCGGGCACCGCCGCCTTCAGCGCGGCAACCAGGTACGTCCAGAACACCGCTGGATCGTTGTCGCGCTGATCGAGTGACAGCCACGCCACGGTCCGTCCCTCGGCCGCGACGACCGCCAGCCACTCCGCCAGCAGCGTGGTCTTTCCGAAACCGGCAGGGGCTGACACCAGCGTCAGTGCCGAATCGGCCCCGCGGCTCAGCCGCTCGGACAGTCGCGGACGCCCGACCAGACCGCGGCCCCGCCTGGGCACGTGAAACTTCGTCTCGAGCAGCGGGCCCGCCATCACCACCTCCCCTTGGGAGCCGTCATCGCGTGCCGGCGGCCCCGCTCACGGTAGTTGGTCAGCACGTTTCGGACGAACAGCGGGATCCGCCGTCATCTTCGATCAGCTGGTGGGTCGACCAGCTGGTGGGAGGCGTGCGCGCGCTCCTTCAGGAGCGGAACACTCGCGCTTGACATCTTCAGGTGGTCAGAGTTGTGTCAGCCGTGCTGGACCAACAGCCGCTGGGGCCGATGCCGCCGTTTGCCAACCGCCGCACTGGGGAACCTTTCCTGCCGCCCAGGAACCCCGGCAACACCCGTGTCCCGAGCATTGTCGGATCTGCGGAAATACCGCCGCCATCACGAGTCGAGAGTGATCAATGACAACCGACACCG
The DNA here is from genome assembly GCA_038325895.1 of Mycobacteriales bacterium. Taxonomy (GTDB): domain Bacteria; phylum Actinomycetota; class Actinomycetes; order Mycobacteriales; family Nakamurellaceae; genus Nakamurella. The sequence goes on along the minus strand of JBBQJM010000001.1, from coordinate 14,915 downwards.
AATTCGTCCGCACCCATCCCGATCAACCACCCGTCGCGGTCAGGCAACGGGCTGCAATGACCCCGACCGCCCGGGTCACCTATCTGGTCATCGCCCTGCTCGGCGGGTTCGCGTGGACCATGATCGCCGTCATCCGGGGCGAGCAGGTCAACTCGGTCTGGTTCGTGCTGGCTGCGGTGTGCACATACATCATCGCGTTTCGCTTCTACGCCCGGCTGCTCCAGTACAAGATCGTCAAACCTCGCGATGAACGGGCTACGCCCGCCGAGGCCCACGCCAACGGCAAGGATTTCGACGCGACCGACCGTCGGGTGTTGTTCGGGCACCACTTCGCCGCGATCGCCGGGGCTGGACCCCTGGTCGGGCCGGTACTCGCCGCACAGATGGGCTACCTGCCGGGCACCATGTGGATCATCATCGGCGTGGTGCTGGCCGGCGGCGTGCAGGACTACCTGGTGCTGTGGCTCTCGACCCGCCGCCGAGGACGGAGCCTTGGCCAGATGGCCAGGGATGAGCTGGGTAGGGTCGGCGGCATCGCGGCGCTCATCGGCGTTTTCGTCATCATGATCATCATCATCGCCGTGCTCGCGCTGGTCGTGGTGAACGCCCTGGCCGAAAGTCCCTGGGGCGTCTTCTCGTTGCTGATGACCATCCCCATCGCCCTGTTCATGGGCGTGTACTTGCGCTTCCTGCGTCCCGGCCGGGTGTCGGAGGTCTCGGCCATCGGGGTGAGCTTGCTGTTGCTGGCCATCATCTCCGGCGGCTGGGTCGCCGAAACCGACTGGGGGCAAAGCTGGTTCACCCTCGGAAAGGTGACACTGGCCTGGGCCCTGATCATCTACGGGTTCGCCGCCTCCGTGCTGCCGGTCTGGCTGCTGCTGGCACCACGGGACTACCTGTCGACCTTCATGAAGGTCGGCACGATTGTGCTGCTGGCCATCGGCATCCTGATAGCCCGGCCCGTCGTGCAGATGCCGGCGGTCACCTCCTTCGCCATCGACGGCAACGGCCCGGCCTTCGCGGGCGCGTTGTTCCCGTTCCTGTTCATCACCATCGCGTGCGGCGCTATCTCCGGATTCCACGCATTGATCTGCTCCGGGACGACCCCGAAGATGATCGAAAAGGAAAGCCAGACCAGGATGATCGGCTACGGCGGCATGCTCACCGAATCATTCGTGGCGATCATGGCACTGGTCACCGCGGTCATCCTCGACCAGCATCTGTACTTCGGCCTGAACGCCCCGGTCGGTCTTACCGGCGGAACCCCGGAAACCGCGGCTGCCTACGTGAACGGGTTGGGGCTGTCCAGTCCACCTGTCACCCCGGACTCGTTCACCCAGGCCGCCTCGGATGTGGGTGAAGCGTCGATCATCTCGCGCACCGGCGGCGCACCGACGCTGGCGTTCGGCATGTCCGAGGTGCTCAGCGAGGTCGCCGGCGGAGTGGGATTGAAGGCGTTCTGGTACCACTTCGCGATCATGTTCGAGGCGCTTTTCATCCTGACCACTGTCGACGCGGGTACCAGGGTCGCGCGATTCATGCTGTCCGACTCGATCGGAAACATTCCCGGAGCCCGCAAGTTCCGCGATCCGTCCTGGCGGATCGGCGCCTGGACCTGCTCGCTGCTGGTGGTTCTCGCCTGGGGCGCCATCCTGATCATGGGCGTCACCGACCCGCTCGGCGGCATCAACACCCTCTTCCCGCTGTTCGGCATCGCGAACCAGTTGCTCGCCGCCATCGCGCTGACCATCGTCTTCACCGTGTTGATCAAGAAGAAGCTCTACAAGTGGGCCTGGATCCCCGGCCTCCCGCTGGTCTGGGACCTGATCGTGACGCTCACTGCGTCGTATCAGAAGATCTTCTCCCCGGTCCCGGCAATCGGATACTTCGCCCAGCACAACGCGTTCGCGGGTGCGCAGGCCGCGGGTGCCCAGAAATTCGGCACCGCGACCAGCCCGGCGGCGATCGACGCCGTGGTGCGTAACACCCTCGTGCAGGGCACGCTGTCGATCATCTTCGCGTCGCTGGTCATCATCGTGGTGATCGCCGCGGTCGTGGTGTGCGTACGGTCCATCCGGGCGGGCGGCCTGCCCACCACCGAAGAACCCGACACTCCATCCCATTTCTTCGCGCCCAGCAGTTTCCTCACCACGCCTGCGGAGAAACAGGTCGCGGCGGAATGGGCGGAATCCGGGCTGAGCCCGGTGCCCTCCGGCACGGGCGGCGGTCACTGATGCCTGCAGCCGGCGGCCTCGAAACCCGAAGCGTGGTCGATGCCGTGCAAACAATGGCCCGCGGCGTCCGATGGTGGATCGCGTCCGTGATGGGCGACAACGCCTACTCTCGCTACGTCGACCACCTGGCCCGCCGGCACCCCGGCCACCCTGTCCCCACCGAAAGGGACTACTGGCGCGAGCGATACAGCGCAATGGACGCCGACCCCGGTGCCCGCTGCTGTTAATCTGCCAAGCGCAGAACCTCTCGTACTGGACGACAAGCATGCTGCACGAACGACCCGACACCAGCCCTTCGAACGCAAGCGGCAACTCGGCGAACTCAGCGCCGTGGTCAACGCCCGACACGGTTCTGCTTACCTCGCCGAGGCCCACACCGGCTGGCCCACCACTTGAGGTCGATGCAGATGGGCGAGCAGCAGCACGGCCACGACAAAGAGCGCCAGTCCGATGAGCATTGCCGACGAGACGAGGCGCTGAACGGGCGTCAGACCGGAGTTGTGGGCGGCGACGAGCATCACCACGACGAGCGTGGCGGCGTAGATGCCCATCCCGATCCACAACGCTACGTCCAGCGACAGCAGGCCCGCCCAGGACAGGGTAAGGACGAAGATCGGGAGAGATGCCGATCCCAGGGCAGTCAGCGCGATCCGGCCCATCGTGCGGACCTCTGCGCCGGACGGCATCCCTTGATGGGCCACCTGGTGTGCGACGATCTCGGCGAGGAAACCGGCGGCCGAGATGCCGAACACGCCCACCGCGACGGACAGCAGCGCTTCCGGCGCAGTGGCGTGGCCGTTGGCATACAGCGCCGCCAGAATTGCCAGACCGGTGAAGCTCGCGTAGATCCGCTCCTTCAACGCCCGAGTACTCTCGTCGAGCCCGACGGAAGTCTCCCTTTGCCCGGAGTCAGGTTTCGTCATATCTGCCATCAGATACCCCCGCGCCCTGACGGTAGCGTTCGGGCATGGCGTTCGTCTCCTCACCGGAGCTCCTCGTCCTGCATGGAGTTCGCATCCAGGGCATGGCGGACGCCGGCTCGGTGGCACGGCGCTTCTCCCTGGACTGGGTGACCGTCGAGGAATTGCTGCTGGACCACCAGGCGCGCGGATGGGTGCGGCGCGCCGGATTCGCCGGCGTCACGGGTTGGACTCTGACCGAGGCCGGCCGCGACGCGGGCGGCCGGATGCTGGCCGCGGAGCTGGACGAGGCAGGTGTTCGCGACGTCGTGGTCAAGTCGCACGCATCGTTCAGCACCCTCAACGCCATGTTCCTGACGCTGATCACCAAGTGGCAGATCCGACCGACCCCATGGGACCCGATGGCCGCGAACGATCACCGCGAATGGCGTTGGGACGAGGCCATTCTCAACAATCTTGCCGGTCTCTCGCAGGGCGTGCGTCCCGTCGGTGATCAACTGGAAAGCGCCCTTGCCCGTTGCGCCGGTTATCAGGATCGGTTCGCGACCGCGCTGAAACGGGTTGACCTGGGTGAGCGAAAGTGGGTCGACGAGCCGGGAATCGATTCCTGCCACACCGTCTGGTTCGAGCTTCACGAGGACCTGCTCGCCACGCTGGGTCTCGAGCGCTGAGACCCCCTGTCCCGGAACCGCTCCCGGTCGAACCGAGGGACCTGGAAGGTCGGGGGACGGCGCGGGTCGCAGGCGGCGGCACCGTGGGCTTGATCAGCGACTACCCCTGACGGCGGCCAGGATCCATGCGGTGAGGTGCTTCATACGAAACCTCCACAAGGGGGCCGGAATGGGGGTGACGGACGAAAAGCCGGGTGGTTCAGCTGAATCGCTTGACAAAGCTGAGGGCGATCTCGGCGACCTCGCGCCAGCCGTGGTCGATGGTGAGGGAATGTCCGCGCTCGGGTACATCGACGATCTCGGTGACGGCATCGCCGTGCTTGGCGAGGTAGTTGTGGGTCAGCAGCTCGCTCACGCTCAACGCGGGCAGCTGAACCTCGCATGAGTAATGGCGGAGGGGGCGGTGTTGTCGTTCTCGCCGGCGATGATGAGGATCGGGCCGCGGGCGGGGTTTTCGGTGTTGACCTTCGTCTGGCCGCCGAAGGGGTTGAAGTTGGCGACCGCAGCCTGGAACAGCGGTGCGCCGGACGCGGGAACGTGGTACGTGTCATACAGGTGCCTTGCTTCGGCGTCGTCGAGGTTGTTCGTCCACCCGAACTTGAACTGCTCGAACGTCAATGAGATCGCCTTGCCGTGGTTGGCGGGGTTTCCGAGCACCGGCGCCGCCGACTTCAGTGCACTCAACGGCAGCGGCAACACGCCTTTGAAGGGTGCGTTGTCGATGGAGACGGTGGCGAATGACGCCCCCTCACCGGCGATCTTCAGAGAGATCAGGCCACCGAAAGAATGCCCGATGACGGCGGGCTTCCTGTCCAGCCGAGCGATGGCGGCGAGGTAATGGTCGGTGACTTCTTGGACCATTTTGTAGGCAAACACATCCGGATTCTTGTAGGCCTCCACCAGCGTCGCCGGGTCGTCGGGCCACCCAGGTCGATGGTCGGATAGCCGTGTTCCTCGAAGAAGTCCCGCCAGTTTCTGCCAGCTGCTGGACAACAGCCAGAGACCGTGCACGAAGGTGATGGGTGTGAGTCCGGAATCGTTGACTCGATCGATCTCCTGGAGTTCCCAGTCGGTCAGCTTCGAGGTTGCTGCTCGGCACCGACCGCGACCTACCGCCCATGGGGCGGAGATCCTCGATGCGTGAGCATTCATTCACCAGCGCATCGTCGGGTTCCAGCCTGTCAGGAACCGATCCCGCGTCTGTGCGCCAGCTGTGCGGGCAGTGTGGTCCTGGCCACTGTCACCCCTGGCTGTGCTGGCAGTGGTGGCCTGGCTGTGCTGACAGGCCTGCAGGCGCAGAGAAGTGCCATGGCGAGGAGTCGAACCCCGCCCGTCGCCCGACCTAGACTGCCGCAGCCCTTGTGCAGGGCGCCGTTTCGTAGCGGATCCGGGGATGGCGCGCGCCACGCGAACGTGACAACATCATCATGACGTCCGGCGATGGTCCCGGTGTAGAGGCCCAAGGCCCTTCGCTCGCGGGCCAATGGACCCAAGCGACCGAGTCACTGCAGGGTTGTCGGGCGGTCGACGATCCGCGACGTTGACGAGAATGGTAGCGCTCTCGACGTCACGGCCGCGGAAGCGCGTCGTGACGCTGAACCCGGCGATGAACTCGTGGATCGGGCGGCAGTAGCGATAGGTGATGTCGTACGGCCCGACGGTCGACAACGCCGCGTAGGCGGCGATCCAACTGCGGATCTCCTGTCCGGGCTGACCACCGACCCCTTGATCGAATCATTGGTGTACTCGTCGATGGCGTCCAGGTCGTTCGCGGCCGGCTGGTCCAGAAAGGTGTTGTCCCAGTTCGGGTTCAGCGCCTTGAGATTGCCTCGCACTCGTTGTGCCGAGGCCATCGCTGGACGGCCTCGGCACACAATCACCAGATGGGACGGCAGGTTTCCGTGCGGCCGGCCGCCCGGTCGGACATGCGGGACCATGACACCCATGAGTTGCGACAACGACGACGATCGGCCGCCCGCGAGACCCCGGGCGGCTGATGTCATGATCGAATTCATCGACCCGATCTCCTTACCTGCGGGATGAACACGGACGCCCCTGAGGAGGCGTCCCGGCGGGAGATCGGCGTTCGTTACACAGAGTGAGTAAGGCGGCGCCAGCAGGTCGCCAGTCGCGGGGCCTCACAGCCGTTGCAGGGCAGGGAGATTCGTGCGATATCCGACCAGCGCGTGCGGACTCGGGTCAGCGCCAGATGCCGGCGCGCCTCGGAAGCGAGATCGCAGCGGTGGTCAGGGCGATCGCAGCCCGGCGATTGATATCGAGCACCACCTGCAGCACAGCGAAGTACCGTTCGACCGCCCTGAGCGGATCGATGAATTCCAGTGCGACCGCCACGTTGCTCTGGCCGACAGGGGCTCCCAACGGCGGCACCGCGGCACCAAGTTCTCGGATCGGCCCGCTGTCCCTGGGAGGTGCGGGATTGCCCACAGCCGGGGTGGGTTCGGGCCGTGCGGCATCCTGAGCAGCAATGCCTTCGGGCTCAGCGACCGGCGGCGCGGTCACCAGCCGCGGACCCAGCTGTGCGGCTACGGCGCTGGGCCGCTCGGGCGGCGTGGTGCCGGTGAACAGCCCGCCGAGGTTCGGCCGGGAATTCGGTGTCATACCGCTACCTCCACCCTCGACCTGCGTTCGCGTTCGGTGATCGCGGCCAGCACCTCGTTGGCCAATGCGGTGTAGTCGCCGGCGAGCCTGGCAGCCGAAGAATCCCGACTCAACAGGCTGTCCGCCGTGTCGACTTTGACACCTGTGCGCAGCCGGTTGATCCGCATCGACTTGTCCCCGTGATGCACCTGCTCCAACTCGTGCGGCAGCAGGCCGCGGCTCCGCATGTCGACGGCTGCGCTCTCCAGGTACCGGATGGACGTGCCGAACACCGGCGCGGCGCCGTCGAGGGTTTCGTCCAGTGCGGATTGCACCCGCTTGATCAGCCGAGTGCTGCCCGCACGTACCCCGAACAGCACCACGCCGAGCAACGTCAGCTCCGGGTTGACGGTCCGCGCCGCGGCGAATCTCTGTGCGACGACGACAAGGCCGTCGAGGCTGGCTTCATCCGAACGGGTGGGGATGATCAGGTAGTCCGCTGCGGCGAAGACGAGTTCCTGCAAGATCGGCTCACCGGGAGGGGTGTCGATCAGCACGAGGTCGTAACCGGTGTCGGTGCCCTCCGGCCGCACCCGGTCGACGGCCGGGCGTAGGCCCGGCAACGATGCGCCGCGCGCTCCCCGCGAAGTGAACGCGGCCCCGACGTCCCACAGCGCGGGTCCGCCCGGAACGACATCGAGCCCGTCCCGCACTCCCCGGTTCACCTCCACCGGAAGTCCGTGGGTGATCGCGAGGCTGAGGCTGCTGCCATCCTGCAGGCCATACCCCAGATCGCGTCCGAGGTTGCCCTGCGGATCGGTGTCCACCACCAGCACCCGACGGCCCTCCGAGGCGGCCTGGCCGGCCAGCCCGGCGGTCAGCGTGGTCTTACCCACCCCACCTTTGCCGTTGGCGATCGCGACCACTCGTCGCATGCCGCACATCCCTTCGCGAAAGTGTCTGCGGGCATCGTCCCGCCGGGACACCGTCGGGACGGCGATGCCACGCCGGTGCGCAGCAACAAATGCCAGCGACAAATGCCAAGGACCTTCCGCAATGGGCTACGGGGACGGCAGCAGGTGCCGCATGGACCGGGCGACCAGGTCGTCGCGCTCGGCAGGCGCGAGCCCTTCGTACCCGAAGCCGGCATAGATCGAGTCCTGCGTGGTCGTGATGGCACCCTCCTCGAAGCCGAGCTGGGTTCGCTCCCAATCGTTGGAATTGGCAAACGAGCCCTCGGGCGAGCCGGCGACCGACCAGCCTGCCAGGTCGGCTTCGAACCCCGTGTTCGCCGCCGGCGAACCGAGCACCGTGACATCGTCGAGGAAGACCCCAATGCCTTGCGAAGCCCAGTCGCTGACGTAACTGATCGACACCTCGACCCGCTGACCGGCATACGCCGACAGGTCCGAGGACCATTCCTTCCAGCCCTGGGACGAACCGGTTGCCGCGTTCCAGACGCCGGTCGTGCCGGTGGGTTCGCACGCGTCGTTCATGTAGTGCGCGAGGAACGGGTGCAGCGTCGACGAAGAAGTAGTCCCAGTCGGTTTCGGTGTCGAAGGAGGTCCAGAACGACAGCCGGCCGGCGGTGGCGGCGCTGAGGTCGACGGTGCGGGTCAGGCGTTTGTAGCTGGTGTCGGCCTGCCCGGTGTAGGCGTACCACTCGCCGGAGTGCGGGTCGAACGGTCCGCCGGGGATGTCCCAATCCAGCGGAGCCGCGGAGGTGAATTGCGGAAAGTCGGCGGGCGGCTAGAAGCTGGACGTCCGCTCGGTGTCTGCAGCCAGTCCCCAGCTGGAACCGCTGCTCGAACAGCAAAACAGACCGGAGATCACCGATCCGACGGCGTTCTGCAGCGCGAGGCCCAGCACTATCGACGTGACGCCGAGCGCGGTGAACAGCCCCGCGACGTCCGCGCCCCAGACGAAGGAGAAGAGCACGGCCAGACCGGCGATGATGATCACCAACCGGACGATGTCGACGAAGATCGACGGGATCCGCTGACGCCAGGTGCCGCGCTCCGCATTGGCGAACAACGCCGCGTTGACCGCGGCGAGGAGCACCAGGAGCACCACGAACCCGAACACCGTGGCGATGATCCGAACCGGAGTGGCTTCCGCGGAGATCTCCGACGCCTGGGTGAGCAGGATCAGCAGCGCACCCGACGGCAGCACGTATATGCGCAGCAGGTTCACCGGCTTGGCCAACGCACTGCCGTGGCGGACCAAGGACGTGTGACATTAGGTCAACATGACCAGGCCGAGGGGCAGCCCGATGACCACGGCGAGCGCCCATCCGAACCACGGCTGGGAAACCACGCCCGTCATGAGGTCTCCGTTTCGACCCGCCACACCTGCTGCGAGCCTTTTCTGGTGGTGATCTCGCCTACCGGTGAGAATTGCAGGACATCGCGCATCTGGTCGCAAATACGCCTCGTCACGAAGATCCCCGGGCGTCCCGCCACTGTCTGGATTCGGTTGGCCAGATTGACGGTGGCGCCGCACATGTCGTAGACGAGGGTGGATCGTCCGACCAGCCCGCTGGTGACGGTGCCGGAATCGACACCGGCGCGCAGCGACAGGTCCGTCCCGTTCGTGAGATTGAAACGCTGCAGAATCCGCTGCATCTCCACCGCGAACTCCACCGAGCGCCGTGAATTGTCCACCCGCGGAACGGTCAGCCCGCAACTCGCCAGATAGCCCGTGCGAATTGTCCTGATCTTCTCGACGCCGAGCCGGGTGCCAGCGTCGTCGAAACTACGGACCAGGTCATTGACCAGCGGCAGGGATTCGCGCCGGGGGCAGCGCGCGGTCAGCGCATCGAATCCGACGATATCGGCGAATATGACGGATACGTCCTGGTGGTCCTCGGTGATCGTTTTTTCGCCCTTCCGGTAGCGTTGTGCCACCGCCTCGGGCATCAACGTGAGCAGCAGTCGGTCATTTTCCGCCTGCTGTTCGCCAGGAGTTCCTGCTCGGTGCGCAGGTTACGGCTCATGTCGTTGAAGGCATTACTGAGATCGCCGAATTCATCCTTTACCTGACATTCACTTTCGGCATTCAGATCGCCGGCCGCGACCTGCCGCACGCCGATGACGAGTCGGCGCAGCGGCTTGGTGAACACCTGGGCGAGGACCAGCGCCCCCATGCAGACCAGGAAGATCACGGCCGCGGTCGCGAGTATCACGTTCCTGATGAAATCGTCAACGGGCGCAAAGGCTTCCGCGGTGTCGATCTTCGCGACGATCACCCACCGGCTCCCTGAAATCTGCAGTCGAGCGTAGGCGACCAGTGCCTCCTGAACTAGATACTCCGTGGCAACCATCGTCCCACTCTGACCGCGCAGCGCATCGGCAACGGCAACCGTGTTGGTGTCCTGCTGGAGAATGGTGCTGCCGGTTCTGACCGCTGCGGCGGCGATCGCCGGGTCCTCACCGCCGGCAATTGCCTGCTCCTGGAATGCCGCCGGATCCTGCAACAAGAGCCTCGATGCCGATCGCATCCGCAGATCGTCTGCGGCAAGGTAGGTTTCGCCGGTCTCGCCGAGCCCCTCCGCCTCCCAGGTACCGTCGCCGGTCATCACGTCATTGATCGCGTTGACGGGCCATTGCAGGGCGAGCAGCCCTCGACGGTGCCCTTCGCGCCGATCGGTAACACCGCCCAGGCAGTGGGCACGCCGGCGGACGGCTGGTAGGGGCCGTAGTCGGTCAGGCCGACGTAGTCCACCGCATTTGACGTGAGAGCTTCCTGGTAGGCGTCCGACAGCATGGAATCGCGATACGGGCCTATTTCGATGTTGCTCCCGAGATCCGCCCGGAATACGCCGAGTAGACGACGTCGCCGCGAGTGTCCAGCAGCATGGCGTCCTCGTAGCCCAATCGCTGGGTCAGCTCCCGGAAATTGTCGTGATACCGGGCGTGCGCGGCCGACCATGCGCTGCCGTCCCCGGCATCATCCAGCTTGATCGCCTCGCCGAAATCGGTGGACAGCATGGTGTAGTTGGCTTGCAGATATCTCTCGGCGGATGAACTCGGGAGGAAGCCCAAAGGATCGGCGGTGTTTCCGGTCGTGCGGTCCAGATCGGTAACGAACTTCCCCGCGAAAAATCCGTCGAGGGCAGCCGACTGATCTGCGCTGATGGTGCTCGTCTGCAATTGGTCAAACCCGGCGGTGAAGGCCCGAACCGCCTCTATTGCGGTCGACCCCCGGGTGTAGATCACCAGGGAATTCTTGAGTTGGTCGAAGAACGCGGTGATCTCGTGGGCAGGCGAATCCTGTACCTGCGCGAGTTGGTTGAAGGCGGCGGTCTGCATCGAGTTCTTGCCCGTTTGATGCCCGACGCAACCGAAACCAGCGCGGACACAATGCTGGTGGCCAACAGCATCATCAGCAGCTTCGACTGGATGCCGAATCGCCATCGCCGTCGTTTGCGAACCAGTGGGCGCGCTGGCACCAGGTCGCTCTCCGGTTCCACGGGGAGGGTCCGGTGCCGCGTGGACGGCTTCGGGTGTGCCTGTGTGCTCATGAAGGACCTTCAATAGCTGCCGTCACCCTTGACCCTATGCCTCACGCAGAGTGCAGAGACGGATACAGGAAGTAACCGTGGTCGTTGTCGATCCGTGGGGCGGCGCATGAAATCCAGCCCGGCGGGGAATTGGTAACCGGGGAAGGGACGGCGACGGGAGAGCAGCGATGAACGAACTGCACGAGGGTGACGAGGTGTCCTGGCGCACCCACGGCACCACGACCCATGGAACCGTCCGGGAGACGCTGACGGCCGATACCCGAGCCGCGGGCAGGACCGTTCGGGCCGACGAAGATCACCCGCAGTACCTGGTCCGCAGCGACAAGTCCGGTCGGGATGCGGTGCACACACCCCAAGCGCTGCACAAGGAACCGTCGAAAGACTCGGCACAGCAGGAATCGCAGTGAACGCGCCCGGCCGTCAGACGGTCCGGGAAATCGCCGACGCCGGCCGGCGGGCCGCCGACAAGGCAGAAGACAGTGGTCAGGAGGCTGTGCAGAGCAAGCCGTTCACGATGTCGCTCACCGTTGGTTTGGTCGCTTACGGCGTGGTGCACATCCTGGTCGGGTGGATCGCTCTGCAGATCGCCTGGAGCGGGCTTCGTTCGGGGACCGGTGGCAGCTCTGGTGGTGCCGAGGCTTCCCAACAGGGCGCGCTCGACGAGATGGCCGCCCAGCCGTTCGGCGCGGTGCTGCTCTGGATCACCGCCATCGGCCTGTTCGCGCTGGCGATCTGGCAGGTCGTCGAGGCGATGTGGGGTCATCGCGACCGGCCGGCCGGGTTCAAGCGCATCCGCAAGCAAATCGGGTCGGGCGGGCGGGCTGTCGCCTACGCCGCGATCGGGGTGGCGGCCGTCAGGAATCTGCTGGGCAACGGTGGATCCTCGAACGGCACGGAGGAGGGCTGGACCGCGCGACTGATGGCCGTGCCGTTGGGGCGCATTCTGGTCGGCGTCCTGGCCGTGGCCGTCATCGCGCTGGGTGTCCGGCTGGTCCTTCGCGGCGTGAAGAAGAAGTTCACCGACGACCTGGCCGGCGGCGTGGGCCGCGGGGTCCTCCGGCTGGGTCAGATCGGTTACACGGTCAAGGGCGTGGCGTTCGCGATCGTCGGCGGATTGTTCGGCTGGGCTGCGATCACCTACGACCCTGAGAAGGCCGGTGGCCTCGATGACGCGCTGCGCACCGTCAACGGCGCACCGTTCGGCGCGGGCCTGCTCACGCTGATGGCACTCGGCCTGGCCTGCTTCGGTGTCTACTGCTTTGCCTGGGCCCGGCACCCGAAGGTCTCCACCGACAGCGATACCGGGCATCAAACCTGACGCGGCGCGCGGCCCGGGCGGTGCGTGCCGACCAGGCATGACAAGCTAGGCGACGAGATCAACTCACTCGGATCCCGGCGACCGGGGCGCGACTCCGGGTGACGACCCAGGGAGCGTCGCATGGCCCACCACGAAGCGTCTCGCACCGACGAACCGGTGAAGCCGAAGAAGATCCCGAAGAAGGCGTACGAGGCGGAGCTGCGGCGGCTGCAAACCGAGCTGGTCACCATGCAGCAGTGGGTCAAGGAGTCCGGGACGAAGATCGTGGCGATCTTCGAGGGCCGTGACGCGGCCGGCAAGGGTTCCGCGATCAAGCGGATCACCGAATACCTCAATCCGCGCAACGCGCGCATCGTGGCGCTGCCGGCGCCCACCGAGCGCGAGCGGTCCCAGTGGTACTTCCAGCGGTACATCGAGCACCTGCCGGCCGCCGGCGAGATGGTGCTGATGGACCGCTCCTGGTACAACCGGGCGGGCGTCGAGCGGGTGATGGGCTTCTGCACCAGCGACGAGTACCGCCGGTTCCTGCACCAGGCGCCGATTTTCGAGCGGCTGCTGGTAGAGGACGGGGTGCTGCTGCGGAAGTACTGGTTCTCGGTCTCGGACATCGAGCAGGAGAAGCGGTTCAAGTCACGGCTGACCGATCCCGTGCGTCGCTGGAAGCTCTCCCCGATGGACGTCCAGTCCATCAGCAAGTGGGAGGAGTACTCCCGGGCCAAGGACGAAATGTTCGTGCACACCGACATTCCCGAAGCGCCGTGGGTGACTGTGGAGAGTGAGGACAAGAAGCGGTCGCGGATCAACGTCATCGCGCACCTGCTGTCCACCATTCCCTACGAGCACCGCGACCCGCCCCCGGTGAGGATCCCGGAACGCCCGCAGGCCCGCTTCTATCAGCGCCCGCCCCGCGAGGAGTTCCGCTACGTGCCCGACCACGCCGCGTCCCTTGTCAAGCCCAGCCCCTGAGCCCTGCCCCTGAGCCGTGCCCCTGAGCCGTGCCCCTGAGCCGTGCCGCCTTCTGGGCGCGGATCAACATCCCCGGCGCGGATCAACGTGCCGGTTGTGGGACGCACGAGCATCGAGTGAACGATTTCATGCGCGCGACGGCGGCGGGCCCGCGGCTCGTGCTACCGCTTGTGCGCGGCTCGCACGTCAGCTTGGCGCGGCCCGCACGTCAGCTCCGCGAGGCAGCTCGCGGGGCGACACCCGAGAGCCTCGGCATCTTGCGCGGCAGCTCGCGGCGCAGGCCCAGGGGGCCCCTCGGCAGCCCGCGCGGATCAACGTGCCGGTTATGGGACGCACGGGCACCGAGTGAACGATTTCATGCGCGCCGACGATGTTGATCCGCGCCATCATGGGGTGAGCTCGGCGCGGATGCGCAGGACGCGCTCGGCGGCGTCGGCGCGGATGGCCGGCTCGTCCAGGGTGGTGAGGCGCCGGTCCGCGAGGACCCGACGGCCGGCGATGAACACGTCGGTGACGTCCGCGCCGGTTGCGGCGAAGGCCAGGAAGGAGCGGGGGTCGACCAGCGGGGTTGCGGCGGGGGTCGCGGTGTCGAGCATGATCAGATCCGCCGGTTCGCCGACCGCCAGGCGCCCGGACAGCCCGTCGCCCAACGCGGCGGCTCCGCCGCTGGTGGCCATCGCCAAGGCGTCGGCTCCGGACTGCACACCAGGGTCGTGCCGCAGGCCACGTTGCAGCAGCGTCCCGATCTTGATCTCCTCGAACAGATCAGCGGTGTTGTTGGAGGCGACCGAGTCGGTCCCCAGCCCCAGCGCCACACCCGCAACCCGGTAGTCGGCCACCGGGGCGACTCCGGCGCCGAGTTTCAGGTTCGAGATCGGGTTGTGCGACACGGTGATCCCGGGCGACGCCAGTATTGCTGTGTCGCCCGGTTCGGGGTGCACAGCGTGCGCGACGTGCGCCCGTACCTCGAGCAATCCGAGCCGGCCGGCCAACGCGATCGGGGAAACCCCGTGCCGGGCCAGTGATTCGTCGACCTCGGCACGCGTTTCCGACAGATGGATGTGCACTCCCAGCCGATTCGACGCAGCCCGATGCGCGACGTCACCGATCAGCTCCGGTCCGCAGCTGTACAGCGCGTGTGGTCCGTACACCACGCGGACCAGGTCCTCGCCGGCAAACTCCGCGGCCAGTTCCTGCGTGCGGTCGAGGACCCGAGCCCCGGTTTCCGTGTTGGCCAGCGGGTAGGCCACCGCGTCGTACCCGAACACCGCCGGCGCTGCGGACACCCGCATTCCGGCGGCGCACACGTCGGCCAGCAGCGCGGTGTCCCACAGGTGCATGTCGACGAACCCGATCGTCCCGCTGCGGATCATCTCGCACATGGCCAGGGCCAGTCCTGCACGGATGTCGTCGCAGGTCATCCGCAGCTCGAACGCCCTGATTTCGCCGAGCCAGTCCTGCAGCGGAACGTCGTCACTGTGCCCGCGCAGCAACGTCATCGCCGCGTGGGTGTGCGCGTTCACCAGCCCGGGCGCGACGATCCGACCGCGGGCATCGACATCGCCGGCGCCGGGCGGGCCGCCGCCCGGCCCCCCGGCGCGGAGCAGCCCGGATGAAGGCGCAAAAGCGGTCTCGCCCCCCACCAGGACAGCGCCCGGCCGGGGCCCCACCCACGCCCCCACGAAC